>JAJYAS010000712.1 GCA_021779415.1 Bacillota bacterium | reverse complement strand
ATTCAAGACTTATGGGGGCATCAAGACCTTTGGTCCAGAAGTCTTGTCTCAATTCGTGACTTATTCTTGGCCGGGAAATGTCCGCGAACTGGAGAATGTCGTGGAACGCATGGTGATTATTTCTCAAGGGGCAGTGATTGGGATGGAGAGTTTGACCCTCTTTGACACTTTTACAAAGCCTTCGAAGAACCCCGGATCTTTTGTGCTACCGTCTGAGGGAGTTTCCCTAGAAGAGATTGAGAAATCCTTTCTTCATCAGGCCATGGAACAAACGGATGGGAACCAAAGTCAGGCAGCAAAACGGTTAGGACTTTCCAGGCATGCCTTTTTATATCGACTAGAAAAATACGGAATCGATCCTCACTGGGGAATTTAGAGAGGAGGTTCGCTTTGACGAATTGCAAAACTACTGACCAAAATCGCGCTCGAGCGCTTTTTGACCTCATAGCGATTGGGCTTGTTGTGGCGATTTTGACGGCTATTCATTACACGAATTACCATTATGAAATGAATTACCACATTTTATTACAATTCGCTTACTATCTTCCGGTGATTTATGCGGCCATGCGTTTTGGGCCTGCCGGGGGGATATTATCTGGTTTGCTCATTACGCTCCTCATCTTGCCGTTTATGATAAATTTTCATGCCATGAACTCATCTGCTATGTATACACAATGGGTAGAAATTGGCCTGATTAACGTCATTGGCTGGTTAACGGGATTTCTGACTGGACAGGAACGGAGAGCAAAATGCAAATATCAACTCGCCTTAACGGTCCAAAAGGAATTGGTGGAGAAGTTAAGGAAAGAAGGTCTGGAGCGTGAACGCTTGGAGGAGGAAATCCGACAAACGGAACGCTTAATGGCCCTGGGGCATATGAGTGCCGGATTGGCTCATGAAATACGCAATCCCTTGGGAATTATGAAGGTGAGTATCCAACTCTTGGCGCAGGAAAAAGTGGACGATGGAGTGGTTTCAGAATATTGCCGGGTGCTTCTGGAAGAGTGCGAACGTCTAAATCGCTTGGTAAGTGAGTTTCTGTCCTTTGCGCGTCCGAAGGAACTGGCACGTGAAAGAATGAGATTGGGGAAACTCTTGGACGAAGGAGTTATTTTGCTTAATCCTGCCTTGAGGCAGCACCATATTGCTTTGAAGCAAATGCGAGGTCAGGTGGACAAACAAGAAGTTGAGGTGGACCCAGATCAGCTGAAGCAAGTGATCCTGAATATCTTACTCAATGCCATCGATGCGCAGGGGGAAGGTGGTGTTATCCAACTAGAAGGAATTCAACAGGAAGGTTTTGGAGGCTTCGCAGTTAGTGACGAGGGACCCGGTATTTCGCCGGACGCCATGCCCTATATTTATGACCCATTTTTTACGACGAAGGAAAAAGGGACCGGATTAGGATTATCCGTTGTGCACCGCATCCTTGACCAACACGGAGGAAAGATATCCGTTGCGAATCGGAGGAAGAGAGGGGCTCGGGTGGAGATATTATTGCCTTTAAGTAAACAAGGAATGTAAAAGAGCCACATGCGTGGCTCTTTTACATTCTGCAATTTTCTAATGATTGGACAATCAATCGGGAGAAGCAAGCAAAGAAGGGAAGCAAGAGAACTGTCCCTTTGCTTGCTTTAATTTATTATTTTCGGGCAATCTAAAAACAAACGAAAATAGGGATTGACAGTGCATTCTGAAAAAGCTAAAATCAAGATAGAAATGTAACCGTTTACATGATTAATTTATGAACCTTTTTCCAACAAAATTGTCGTTAAAGTATAGATTATTTGGTTACTCGCAAACATAATATAGAACACAGTGTGTAAAGAAATGTAACCGATTACAGAGAATGAATAGAGGGTGGGGCTCGTGGCGACGATTAAAGATGTTGCTCGTTTAGCGGGGGTGTCTGTTGCTACAGTCTCCCGAGTGGTTAACCAAAAGGACTCCGTGAATTCCGAGACCGCAGGACAAGTGCTGAAAGCGATTGAGCAGCTTCAATACGAGCCAAACGCTGTTGCTCGGGGTCTGGCGGGCAAGAAGATGGGGATCATTGCCTTAATCTTGCCGGATATTTTAAATCCGTTTTTTCCTGCTTTGGCACGCGGAGTCGAAGATGTAGCCCATAAGAAAGGCCTAACGGTTATCTTAGGCAACTCAGATGATCTAGGTTTAAAAGAAAGTTCTTATATCAAGGTCCTTAAGAAGAAGTATGTGGATGGCTTTATTATCGCTTCAAATACTATTCGTGAAGAGGATGTCGAATCACTAAATAAAGATGGAATTCCGGTTGTACTGTTGGATAGAGGCCTGAATACTACAACCTGCCCGGTGATACGCTCAAATAATCGAGAAGGAGCGAAACTCGCCGTTCACCATCTAATGGAGCAGGGCTGTCAGAAAATCGCACATATTTATGGGCCACAGGAATTTATCACGGCTCGAGAGCGTTTACTTGGATATGAGGAAGTTGTCGGAGAATTAGAGGGGTATTCGCCCAGTCTGATGGTTTCGGGAAACTTTGATGTCGAGAGTGGCCGGAAAGCTGTGGAACAACTTCTTACTCGTCATCCTGATATTGATGGAATTTTTGCAGGAAATGATCTCATGGCGGTCGGGGCTCTCAAAGCCTTACATGAACGAGGAATCCGGGTCCCGGAAGAGGTCAAAGTCTGCGGGTTCGATGGTATTGGCTTAACGGAGATTACAGAACCTGAATTGACGACCGTGGCGCAGCCGATTTATGAGATGGGAGGATTAGCGGCTCGGATTTTGCTGAATGAAATCGAGAGCGGGGTCCGTGAGAATACAATGATTGAACTGGACGTCACATTAATTCCCAGAAAATCAACCCAAAAGGAGGGGGCCTAAATGGACTTGCGGCCTAAGATTGTCGTCATTGGTAGTTTGAATATGGATTTGGTCGTCAAAGCTGCGCGTGCTCCTAAACGTGGGGAAACGGTGATGGGGGAAGAAATTCATTTCATTCCCGGT
>JAJYAS010000711.1 GCA_021779415.1 Bacillota bacterium | reverse complement strand
GATCGTCCTGACGTGCAATTCCAATCTTGCCACCAATATTCAGACCCATGGCCTTATTCATAATTTGACTTAAGGCCTCGCGAGTAGCACCAGCTACTGCCCCTTCATCCCCATGTGTCTCGTGAATAGCCCCTTCGCGTTTGGCGGCTACAATAGCGCGTTCAATAATTTTGCGAACCGAGCTGACATATTCTCCACCATAATCGACAGCAGCCGTTTTGACCCCCAGCCGTAAGTAAGACTCTTTTAAATGGGTCTCTTCTTCTCGGCTCTCTGTCATTGCCATCTTTAAGGCAGCGAGCGCAATTTTTTTACTTTGTGTCATTGGCGTTCTTCCTTTCCCTCAAGTTTCGCTAGTGCAAAGGAATGTTTGGTATAAAAAGACACCTCTCAGGTGCCTTTACTTCATGGTAAACCGTCCCACCATTCTTCCTTTCGATAATTCACTTATTGCGGTCTGTCCTACCGTACTACCCTCCTTTTTGGGATACCAGACTATTGCCCCAAAACTAACGTACCTATGCAAACACAGAAAATAAATACGTTGGTTGAGGCAATTATAGTACGCTAAGGCAGGATTTGCAACACTACGGGTTTACCATTGGCTTCACCGTGATAGTCTGAATATTTCCCTGTAAAACGACGATCTGATTTTGACTGGGTTCAAGCAATTGAGCCTCTTTCTTCAAAACTTGCACCCGAACGATCTGCGACACGCCTGTCCCGTCGAGCTGAAGCGGGCCAGCTTGAACCGCTATTTGCTGTTCCCCTTTTGCTAACGAAGCAATCACTTTCCCATTTTGGAACACACGAATCGGAGCAGCGGGTGTCGCTTTTAACGTCACCTGCCAAGTCTTAACTGTTTCAGCAGGTGTTAGATTCGCAAGCGAGGGTAATTCTATGGGAGGAGCTTCCACCTTTGAAGCCACCGTCATGTAAAATTGCAGCGGATCCCTCACTACGCTTAACTGCATTAATACGAGTAAAACTGAGGCCAGAACCATTACGCGAATGATCCGGCGTTCTCCCCGCTGAACTGTAGTCCACATCCATTCTAATACACTTCTTCTGCGCACGTACACCACCTCGAAAAGAGTTTATGCAGAAGGTGTATTAATCAGACCACTGAAAGAGAGCCATCGCCAGCAGCACATCCTGCTCTGTAACCCATGGCAAACGCAGCCTGGAGGTTATACCCGCCTGTAATACCATCGACATCCACTACCTCGCCAGCCCAAAAGAGGCCCTGGACACGTTTTGAAGCCATTGTTTTTGGGTTGATTTCCTTAACGTCAACTCCCCCGGCCGTTACAATCGCCGCTTCTATAGGAAGAGTTTCCGTAATCGTAAGGGGTAACGCTTGCAACAATCCCACTAAGCGTTTTCGTTCTTCGCGGCTAATTTGATGCACTACTTCCTCTGGGTTAATCCCGCATAAGCGGATCATAACTGGGATCATGCTTTGGGGTAAGAGGTCATCCAGCACATTTTTGAATTGCTTATTGCTATACTTCTGAAAATCCCGTTGGACCCTAGCATCTAACTGTTCCGAGGAAAGGGCTGGTTTCAAATTAATGCGCAACTCAACTTTTTCCCCTCCCCGCAGTCCATCTCCGGCCTGACGACTTAGCGTCAAAATGATGGGACCAGACACTCCAAAATGCGTAAACAACATTTCTCCAAACTCAGTGGCTTGTTTTTTGCCACTGATCCATAACGTAGCCTCTACATTACGAAGGGACAGCCCCTGCAGCTCTTTCACCCACTCTTCGGACGTTTTAAGTGGAATCAACGCAGGCCTTGGAGTAATCACTCGGTGACCTAGTTTGCGAGCAAACCGAAACCCATCTCCATTCGATCCAGTTCCCGGGTATGAGGAGCCTCCAGTACAAACGATGACCATAGGAGCTAAATACCGGTTTTGGCCAGGTCCTCGAACCCCTGAAATATGTCCGTCCTCAACCATAATTTCTTCAACAGCTATGCCAGTACGAACCTCTACTCCCTGGTCTGCCAAGAAGGCCAAAAGGGCTTCAACAACTTTTTCAGCATCATCGGAGACTGGGAAAACCCGTCCACCCCGTTCAACTTTCGTCTCTACACCGAAACGACCAAGAAACTCCCGTAAAGCTACGTTGTCGAAACCTCGCAAAATGCTATGTAAGAAGCGGCCGTTTCCAGGATAGTGACTAATAAAATCCGAGACATTTTCCTCATTGGTTATGTTACAGCGTCCTTTGCCTGAAATGGCAATTTTCCGGCCCAAACGTTCTTTTTTTTCTAGCAAGAGCACCTTCTCTCCGCCTGCAGCAGCTTGCCCGGCGGCCATCATTCCGGCAGCTCCGCCACCAACTACTATCACCTGATACTCGTTCATTAGTTTATTCCTTCCTCTTAAGACCCCGACCTAAAATGCAATAATTGGGGGTAATTTACAGCTCAATCATAAATTTATCCTACCATATTACACGTTAAAAGTGAATAAAGGTCACTTTGCCCATAAAACTCTTCTGTGCTAAGATTGATAATAGAAACCCTAAAACGATCAACAAATACTAAGCGTGTAAAAATTAGGAGGAATCGTTCATGAGTCTCGACCAGCGCACCACAGTTATAACCCAAATCTCTGCAGCTGCGGCTTGTAATACCCTAGCTGCTCTCCGCCTCGCCGTCACAGAAGCTTTATCTATAGGCATAAGCCCAGAAGAAATCCAAGAAGTTCTCGCCTTGGCCAAGGATATTCAGCAGCAACCCATTTCTCATGTCACTCATTTAATGGATCAACTATTACGTGAAACCAAGAAAACGACGCACAAAAACAGTGCCCACTGCGATTGCGGCGGTCACCATGCCTAAGACTGGGAACTCATAAGATGATGCTAGCCTTTTATCAGGCGATTCAAGCCTTTCACAATCCAAGCCTGGATGCTTTTTTCATCCTGCTTAGCTTCTTAGGAAGCGAACCAACTTACATTCTCTTAATTGCGGTTATTTTTTGG
>JAJYAS010000710.1 GCA_021779415.1 Bacillota bacterium | reverse complement strand
CAGACTATATGAGATTATGGAAGCTAAGGATGCTCTCTATTCAAAACAGGATTTTTCCGAGGAAGATGGAATTAAAGCTTCCGAACTTGAGGGTGAGTTTGCTGAACTCAATGGTTGGCAAGCTGAGGCTGAAGCCTCAGAATTATTAATGGGGTTAGGAATTGGTAAGGAACTTCAGGGTGCTTTGATGCGAGACCTTAGCGGAAATGAAAAAGTTCGCGTATTACTCGCCCAAGCTCTGTTTGGCAATCCTAACATCCTGTTATTGGATGAACCTACCAACCATTTAGACCTACAATCGATCGCCTGGTTGGAAAATTTCTTATACAATTATGAAAACACCGTTATTGTCGTCTCTCACGACCGCCATTTCTTAAACAAAGTGTGTACGCACATCGCGGATATCGATTTTGGCAAGATTCAACTTTACGTCGGCAATTATGATTTTTGGTATGAATCCAGCCAATTAGCTTTGAGGTTGATGAGAGAAGCTAATAAGAAAAAAGAAGACAAAATCGAGGAGCTACAGAGGTTTATCCAAAGATTTAGCTCTAACGCCTCCAAAGCCAAACAGGCAACTTCCCGTAAGAAACAACTCGATAAGTTGACACTTGATGATATTAAGCCATCCTCCCGCAAGTATCCTTATATCGCTTTCACCCCAGACCGAGAAGCAGGTAACAATATCTTGACTGTTAAGAACTTAACCGTCAGCATTGCAGGGGAAAAGGTACTAGACAACATCTCGTTTATTGTTAATAAAGGGGATAAAATTGCTTTCGTTGGGCCTAATGGCAATGCTAAGACAACCTTGTTTAAGGTTTTAATGGGGGAAATTCTCCCCGATGATGGAGAATTCAGTTGGGGAATTACAACAACACAAGCTTACCTTCCGCAAGATAACTCTTCCTACTTCGATACAGACTTGAGCCTAGTGGATTGGCTCAGACAATTTTCTAAAGACCCTGATGAATCCTTTGTCAGAGGATTTTTAGGGAGAATGCTCTTTTCAGGGGACGAATCTCTGAAGTCGGCCCGTGTTCTTTCTGGAGGAGAAAAGGTGCGATGCATGCTTTCTAGGATGATGCTAAGCGGTGCGAATGTACAGTTGTTGGATGAACCAACCAACCACTTGGATATGGAGTCGATCACTGCTCTCAATAATTCATTGACGAACCTTGATGGAAATATTCTATTCGTCTCACAAGACCACCAGTTTGTCCAAACGATTGCTAACCGAATCATTGAAATAACGCCCAAAGGGCTTTTGGATCGTCAAATGACATTTGATGAATATTTAGAAAATGAAGATGTAAAAGTATTATTAGAGACCATGTACAATTAAACGACATAGATGCATGTCAAATAGGAGAAACTTTATTTATTATTTGACATATATCTATTTTTTAGATATACTGATGAAAGCTCGTTAATACTAATGGATTTATGCAAACCTTCTCTATTGCCAAAAGCTCTGGGAAGAGGCTGATGAACTTACCATGTAGCGGGTAATATAATAGTGGAGGTTTTTTTTAAATGTTTAATGACAAAGTGTTAAGTTGCAAAGACTGTGGTCGGGACTTCGATTTTACAGCGTCTGAACAAGAGTTCTATGCTGAAAAAGGTTTTACCAATGAGCCTGGTCGTTGCCCAGAGTGCCGTGCAGCTAAAAAAGCACAAACCAGAAATAATGGCGGCGGTGGATATGCTCGTCAACAACGCGAAATGTTCCCAGCAATTTGCGCTACTTGCGGCAAAGAAACTACTGTTCCTTTCCAACCTTCTGGTGACAAACCAGTATATTGCCGTGAGTGCTATCAACCACGCACACGTAGCAATTGGTAAATCGATGATCTTAAAACCCTCCAAGCCTTATGGCTTGGAGGGTTTTTTCTTTATCTAGACTTTTACTAGGCGGGCACCTTTCCTACTTAATAGCATATCGCCGCATTTTTTCGTAGAGCCAGGAACGTGAAATCCCCAGAAGTCGGGCGACCTCCGACTTATTGCCATTCATTTTGAGTAAAGCCTTTTCCAACGTTTCTTTGTCCAAGTGCACATGGGCATTTTCTAGGTTCCACCCCTTCGTAGATGACAACGGCTCTTCTATTTTTGGTTCCCTAAGGTAAAAGGGCAAATCCTCCATTTCCAGCATTTCTCCAGAAGCAAAATTGACTGCCCGCTCAATCACATTTTTTAATTCACGCACATTCCCCGGCCAACGATGACCGACGAGAATTTTGCGTACGGCTGGGGAAACGTCCATAATCTGTTTGCCAAAATCCTGGTTCAACCGTTCCAAAAAAACATGAACGAGGGGAAGGATGTCCTCTAATCGATCGCGCATAGGGATAAGGTAGAAATTGATTACATTGAGTCGATAGTAGAGGTCACTCCGGAATTCGCCATTCTCCACCTTCTGGATAAGTTCTTTATTGGTAGCGGCAATTATACGCACATCCACTTTCACGGATTCATTGCTTCCAAGCGGTTCAAAATTTTTGTCCTCCAACACCCTGAGGAGCTTACTCTGCAAATTGAGAGACATATCTCCGATCTCATCCAGAAACAGTGTCCCCCCGTCGGCAACTGTAAATTTACCCGCTTTTCCTCCTTTCTGGGCTCCAGTAAAGGCCCCATTCGCATACCCGAAAAATTCAGATTCCAGAAGACCGTCCGGAACCGCCGCGCAATTGACCTTGACATAGGGACCTTTGCGTCGGGGGCTCGCCTGGTGGATGGCCTCAGCAAAGAGTTCTTTGCCGGTCCCACTTTCCCCAGTCAACATAATAGTGGAATTCCCCCGAGCGGCCATCTCAGCCTCTTGTTTTAAACGACGCATATCCTGATTTACCGTAACAATCTGATTGAAGGTGACTGCTAGCCTGTTATCACCCACTTTTTCCTTATAATATTTCAATTCATGGTCCATTTGAGCCAGTCTCTCTGCAACATCTTTCACTTCTTCCAGATTCTGAAAGACGATTTTCCCAACTGCCCCG
>JAJYAS010000709.1 GCA_021779415.1 Bacillota bacterium | reverse complement strand
CCTGATTTGCTTGTTCCAGTTGAGTCCTCTCGTTGAGCAGGGTGTTAGTCAGGGGACGGAAGATATAGCAGCCCAGAAAAACTAGAGTAAGAAGGATAATGAATCCACTTACTGATATTAGAAATTGAAGATTCCTAATTTTGTCTTCACTTTCTTTTTGGTACTGATTGACGATCTGATTGAGGGATTCTAAGAGGGTGTCCTTATTTTGAAGAAGATAGGTAACATGAGGATTGTTGGGGATAAGCAAGTGGGGAGGGTCTGCAGCAAGGGCAAGGGCTTCTGAGGTGAAACGTTCGAAGCGAGCTTGCAAATTGATCGGTGAATCAAAATATATACTCTTCATTTGAGGGGATAAACGCTGAGGTTTATTCAAACTTCCTTTAACTAATTGTTGATTGTTATTTTCGATTTGTTCAATAGTTAGGCTCAAATCGTTTTTGAAGAGATGTCGTTCCTCTGGAGTTGTACTGTGAACAAGTTCGACACTAAGCAGTACGGTTTTTTGAGACAACCATCGTTGACTCCCACTCAAATTTACAAGGCGGGCGCTATCTGTCTGGGTTAAAATCACTTGGTGCAGAGTAATGAATATAGCAAAAGTTAGGGCGGCAATTAAACTTAAAGTCAAGACGTAGGTGCGTGTTAATTTAGAAAGGGATTGTATTGTCACTCAATACATCCTCCATACTTAGTTTTGGTTGCTTGAAGTCGAACTATTCGTTTGCCTAATAATCTTATTCATCCACTTTAAACCTTCTGTAAACCTTCTACACTAATCTAAAATAATCCTGCGGCATTTGCAACTTTGTAAGAAATCTTATTTTCTTGCAAAATTGCAATCTACATAGATTTTTAATCTCCTCTTAATCTTTGAATGCTAAAATCTAAAAATGTCTAAATATCTAAGAAGGAGAATGAGAATTCCTATGAAAACGAAGCATTCTAAAAGAATTAAGGTGATTATGGCTTTTTTGGGATACAATCTCATTTTGGCGGTGATACTTGCCCCCTTCATCCTGTTTTGGGGGCCTTTCCAGTCTCTAAAAGTAATGGCTGTGGGCTCGGTTTATACCTCTCGACATCCCCAAGTTGTTAAAGCCTTCCTATCTCAGGCGGAAATCGACCGGATTATGAATCTTAATAATTCTCAGGGAATTAACGGCAGTAGTAGCACGATTGCTCGCACCAAGGTGATTGATGTGAGTTCGGGTATTACAATTGAAGATATTCAGGGCCCTAGCTTCAAAGGCAAAGTGATGCTGATAAAAGATCCTAAACGAATCAAAGTGGCTGTCACGAAACAAGTTGGTGTGACGGGAGAACGGGTCAGTGACCTTGTCAAGGATCTGGGAGGAATTGCTGGAATTAATGCCGGAGGGTTCTATGATCCCAATGGTAAAGGAAATGGAGCTTTTCCAGACGGGTTAACCATACATGCCGGAAACTTAGTCCACAATAATGTTCAGAATCAAGCGGTTAATATTGTTGGATTCGATAATCAGGGCAAATTAATCATTGGCAACATGACAGCCCGTCAATTGCAAGAGAAAAATATTCGTGAAGCGGTAACCTTTGGCCCTAATCTTATTGTCGATGGTAAGTCAGTGATTTCAGGAGACGGCGGGTGGGGAATAGCCCCTAGGACAGGGATAGGGCAGACTGCTGATGGAACCGTCATTTTTGTGGTGATTGATGGTCGGCAACCGACTTGGAGTATTGGGGCAACTTTGCGGGATTTAATGAACGTCTTTAATAATTACCATGCCGTTAATGCTGTCAATCTAGATGGTGGTTCTTCTTCAGAACTTGTGTATAACGGTAAAATCGAGAATAAGCTTTGGGACATCTTCGGGGAACGGTATATTCCCACTGCCTTTGTCGTGACTCCTTGATGATCAACTATATTAGCCAGCCAAGTGAGGGTTATCCTCGCTTGGCTTTATTTATTAATGAAATTTTAATGTTCAATTCATTATCCTTTAACGAGCAAAGGGTACAATTCTAGAAGAAAGGAGATGGATCATGTGATGACAGCAATCGGTGGTAGCAGTATGTTGCCCAGAATGACAACCATCAACCATAGTGTGAGGGCGACTAAGATGAGTATGAGTGAAGAAGCGAAGGAAGGTATGGGTGAGCGCCTGGCTGAAGCGCAACATACTTCATCCGCCAAAGGGACAAAATCGCTCATTCCCGCTAATTTAGGAAACAGGTTTGACAAACTGGCTTGATTCGTGAGCCTATAAATGAATGAGCTTACGGGGGTGCTCTGAACTCCCGTCTTTTTTTGAGATGATTAAATTTAAACAGATATAGGGAGGATTAGCAATGATGTCAAAACTAAGATTGTCTATAGCCTTGGTTACGGTTATGGCTTTAGTGACTGTAGTCGGTGGGTGTGGAGCGAATAGTACTGCTTCAACCAACAGCTCGGGTTCAGTCCAACAAGCGGGTGGAACGAATCAAGCTGCAGGCACTCAACCGAGTCCTGCGGGAGATATTCCTGACAACCAACAGTTTGTAAACTATGTTTCACAGGCTGGGAAGTATTCGCTTGATATACCGGAAGGATGGGCCAGAACAGCCAAGGGAAGCGATGTTAGCTTTAAGGATAAGCTAAACAGTGTGCAAGTCGTCGTTACAAAGGTTTCTTCTCCACCCACTTTAGATAGTATCAACAAGATCCAAGTTGCGGATTTGAAGGCTAAGGGTCGGGCTGTCAAAGTAACAAGTGTAAAAAATGTGACTTTGTCTGGAGGATCCGCGGCGGTTATATCCTACGAAGAGAATTCCGCGCCAGATTCAGTGACAGGGAAACAGGATCGATTGGAAAATAACCAATACTTATTCTATAGAAATGGTGAAATGGCTACGTTAACGTTAAGTGCTCCCTTGGGAGCGGATAATATTGACCAGTGGAATAAAATGTCCGGAAGCTTCCGGTGGAGGTAATATGCGAGTTATTGAAACCTTCGACATTTATCGTTTCTATCACAATGA
>JAJYAS010000708.1 GCA_021779415.1 Bacillota bacterium | reverse complement strand
GTCGCAAAATGAAGATTAAAGATAGAGTAGCTCTAATTACGGGTAGTGGTCAGGGAATTGGCAAGGCCATAGCCTTGATGTTCGCCCAAGAAGGTGCCACGATTGCGGTCAATGACATAGCATTCAACGAAAGTAAGGCCAAGGAAACGGTGGAAGAACTCCGGCAACTGGGGGTCAAGGCGGAACTTTTCTTAGCAGATGTCAGCCAAGAAGCTGAAGTAAACGCTATGGTGGAAAAAGTGATAGAAACGTTTGGCAGAGTAGATATCTTGGTTAACAATGCAGGGATTAATAGGGATGGTCTCCTTCACAAGGGAAGTCTTGTGAACTGGGAGGTGGTTATGGCGGTCAACCTGACAGGTCCCTTTCTTTGCACAAAAGCTGTTTTACCCTCAATGCGTGTGCAAGGCTATGGGCGAATCGTGAATTTATCCTCTTTGACTGCCCGGATGGGGATTTTCGGGACAGGATACTACGCAACCTCGAAATCTGGGCTAATTGGGTTAACAAAAGTCACAGCGGCTGAAAATGCTACTAAGGGGATTACGTGTAATGCTTTGGCTCCTGGGTATATCAATACGGAAATGATGAGTAAATACCCTGAGGAGCAGATAAAAACTCTGATCGCCAAAATCCCTGTTGGGCGTTTAGCTGAACCGATAGAAGTAGCTGACGCGGCGCTCTTCTTAGCTTCAGATTCTTCTGCCTACATGACTGGTGCGGTTTTGGATATTAATGGCGGATTTCTTATTTGATTACAATATAGGAGGATAGGACATGAAAGAAGTTGTTATTGTCAGCGCAGTTCGAACTCCGATTGGATCCTTTGGAGGTGCTATAGGGCAAGTCCCAGCGGTTGAATTAGGGGCACTTGTCATTAAAGAGGCTCTAAGAAGGGCTGGCATAAAACCCGAAGAAGTCGATGAAGTGATTATGGGCAACGTTTTGCAAGGTGGTCTGGGACAGAATCCTGCGCGGCAGGCTGCAATAAAGGCCGGCATTCCTCAAGAAGTTCCCTCGTGGACACTGAATAAACTTTGTGGATCAGGGCTTAAATCCGTTGAAAGTGCGGCGCAAGCTATTATTGCCGGAGATGCTGAGATTATTGTCGCGGGTGGAATGGAAAGTATGTCGCTGGCACCGTATGTTCTGCCAAAGGCCCGAACAGGCTATCGAATGGGAAATGGCGAGATGGTTGACATCATACTCGAAGATGGATTAATGGATGCTTTTTATAATATTCACATGGGTATAACTGCAGAAAACATTGCGGAACAGTTCGGAATTTCCCGTGAGGAACAGGATCAGTATGCGCTGATGAGCCAAAATCGTGCAGAAGCGGCTATCAAGTCCGGTAAATTTGAAGATGAAATTATTCCTGTTCAGATTCCTCAACGAAAAGGTGAGCCCATAGTCTTTAATCAAGATGAATTTCCGCGCTATGGTACAACCATTGAATCTTTAAAGAAACTCCGGCCAGCCTTCAAAAAAGATGGGACAGTGACTGCGGGGAACGCTTCAGGAGTTAATGACGGAGCCGCCGCTGTGGTCGTAATGTCTAAGGAAAAGGCTCTTGAATTAGGGATAGAACCGTTGGCTTCCATAGTAGCTTGGGCTTCAGCAGGAGTTGATCCCAAAATCATGGGTACAGGACCGATTCCGGCTAGCCGCAAGGCGTTGAGCAAAGCTGGGCTCACGATTGAAGATATCGATCTCGTGGAAGCCAACGAAGCCTTTGCTTCTCAAACTATTTCAGTGGCCCGAGAGCTTTGTTTCGATATGGAAAAAACCAATGTTAACGGTGGTGCAATTGCTTTAGGGCATCCAATTGGGGCTAGCGGGACACGAGTCCTGGTAACCCTCTTGTACGAGATGAAGAGGAGGGGAGCGAAAAAAGGGTTAGCGACGCTTTGTATTGGTGGAGGACAAGGGACGGCCATGGTTGTTCAGAGCTAAATACCTAACGTAAAAGGACTTATAAGTAAGAGCAAAGTAAAAATTTCATGGAGGTGTGATTCATGGCAGTTTTAGGAATTATTCTTAGCTTAGGACTCTTAATGTTCATGGCCTATCGCGGTTTTTCGGTCATCTTCTTCGCCCCCGTTTTTGCCATACTAGCGGCCATATTTTCCGGCATGGCGATTATGCCCACGTATACGGAGATATTCCTGCCAAATCTGGCTGGTTATCTGAAGGTATACTTCCCATTCTTCCTCTTAGGGGCTGTGTTTGGTAAAGTCATGGAAGAATCGGGTGCAGCTAAAGCGATTGCCAAAGCAATTGTCCAGAAACTTGGAAAAAAACAAGCGATATTATCGGTGGTCTTGTCGGCGGCGATTCTCACGTATGGTGGGGTAAGTCTTTTCGTCGTAGCGTTTGCGGTATACCCATTTGCAGCATCAATCTTTAAAGAAGCAGACATTCCCAAACGTCTTGTTCCAGCAACGATTGCCTTGGGAGCCTTCACGTTTACCATGGATGCTCTTCCAGGTACACCTCAGATTCAAAACTCAATCCCGATGAAGTTTTTCAACACGGACCTTTATGCTGCTCCAGTCTTCGGAACCCTAGGTGCTATTATTGTCTTGGTTGCAGGTGTAGCCTATTTAGAGTGGCGAAAACGGGTGGCACACGCTGCAGGAGAAGGATATGGAACGAATCATAAGAACGAACCCGAGCTTGTGGATGATGGAAATTTACCCAACCCCTGGCTATCCGCTTTGCCACTTGTTTCGGTGCTCGCAGTGACTTTGATTTTACAAAAGTGGATTTTCCCCCATTGGAACATCACGTCCTGGGTATCCCAAGCGCCCTACAGCATTCCTAAAGCTGGAGTTGTGGGAACGATGAACAACTGGGCGCTGATGATTGCGCTGATTGTTGGAACTATGCTGGCCTTTGTCATTAACCCTCGGCGTATTAAAGGGAATGTCGCCAAAGCCATTAATCTTGGAGCCATTGGGTCCTTGCTAGCGGTCATGAATACCGCGTCGGAAGTAGGTTTTGGT
>JAJYAS010000707.1 GCA_021779415.1 Bacillota bacterium | reverse complement strand
AGCGGAAGAACTAGGTATTAATGGGTGGGTAAATAACTCCAGCCATGGTGTAACAATTCATGCAGAAGGAACTAATCTGGACCTGTTCTATCATCGTTTAATTAGGGAAGCCCCTCCTTTGGCGCAAATTGTATCAGCACGATCCGTTGAGATAGAGCTTGCTAACTATGGGGCGTTTGAAATTGTAGAGAGTGAAGCGGAGGGGGGAGCGGACGTCTTAATTTCTCCGGACGTTGCAACGTGCGGAGATTGTCTTAAAGACATGGCTGACCCTAAAAACCGGTATTACAAATTTCCGTTCACTAATTGCACGAATTGTGGTCCTCGCTATACAATTATCCGGGATGTGCCTTATGATCGAGCCCTAACGACGATGTCTGAATTCCCAATGTGCGACTCGTGTGCAGTAGACTATAAAAATCCAAGGGATCGGCGTTTTCATGCCCAACCGGTTGCCTGCAAAAATTGTGGGCCGAAGGTTCAGCTCAGTGATGCTCTCGGTCGTTGGCTCCCAGGTATAGGCGTTGATCAACTGGCTCAAGGTGGGATTATAGCAGTAAAGGGGCTAGGGGGGTTCCATCTCGTTTGTGATGCGCGCAATGCAGGAGCTGTTCGTCGCTTGAGAGAACGAAAAGAACGGGGAGCAAAGCCGTTTGCAGTTATGGCACGGTCGGTTGCCGTGGCGTGTCACGAAGTCAATATTTGTGCCCAGGAAGAGGAATTGTTAAGGAGTTCTGCTGCTCCTATTGTTGTTTTAGGACGGAAGCTTGCCCTAACGGATTCATTACCAGTGGATCTTGCGCCAGGTATTCATACGCTAGGAATGATGCTTCCCTATACGCCACTACACCATCTTATATTTGAAGGACCGTATGATTTTTTGGTCATGACGAGTGCCAATCTTAGTGGTCGGCCACTGATTTATTCAAATGAAGAAGCCCTAGAAGCGCTTCAGGGAATTGCCGATTATTTTCTTCTACATAACCGAGATATTTATCACCCCTGTGATGACACTGTCGTTCAAGTGATTGGGGATGAGGCGGTCTTTTTGCGACGAGCCCGTGGCTATGTTCCGTTGCCGATATTGATGTCGGCCTACAAGGTCAAGACCCCGCTACTCGGGGTGGGTGGAGAACTTAAAAATGCCTTTTGCCTTGCCTCTGGGGAGCGTGCTTTTATTAGTCAGTACCTTGGCGATATGGAAGGGTATGAAAATCTCCAACGTTTTCATCAAGAACTTGAATCCTTCCAAAGGGTAGTAAATATAACCCCACAGGCGTTGGCCTACGATAAACATCCGAACTACCAACTGACGCGGTTTGCCCTGGAACAGCCTTCTCCTAAACATTCCACACAGCATCATCATGCTCACTTGGTGAGTGTGTTGGGAGAATGGGACAGAACTGAGCCTACCCTGGGGATCATCTGTGATGGAACTGGACTTGGGGAGGATGGCTGCATTTGGGGCTTTGAGGTTTTGTATGGTAATGCCTCAGGCTATGAACGCAAGGGTCATCTGGAGTACTTGCCACTCCCCGGCGGGGACGCAGGTGCCAAACATCCTTTGCGCATCGCTTATGCCTATCTCAAAACTCTTTTGACGAGGGAGGCGTGGGAAAAGACGGGGCCCCTCTGGACTGCTCTTCCAGATGATGAGCGACAGATTTTAGATCGCCAACTGGAAGCGGGAATTCAAGTCTTCCAAACGTCGAGCGCCGGACGGCTTTTTGATGCCGTGAGCGGACTCCTTGGTGTTTGCAGAAAGGTAACCTATGAAGGACAAGCTGCGATTGAGCTGGAAAGCCTTGCATCTAGTTTTAGGCGACTGCATGATTTTGAAAACGTAGAGGGGCAGGAGAACGTCAAGGGACCTTATCCTTATGTAGTGAGAGTAGAAAACTCAGAATGTATCTTAAGAGTGGGGTCGCTGTTTGGAGAACTAGTTCGAGATTTTCTGCACGGCGTGAGTCAAAGAGAAATTGCGTATCGTTTCCATCAGACCATCGCTCAGGCTATCGTGGATCTCGCGGTGCAATCTCAGGGAGAGAGAGGATCCTTAGTTTTGAGTGGCGGGGTCTTCCAAAATAAGCTTTTGACGGAAGAAGTCCTTAGAATTTGTCGAGATAAGGGGATTGAGGTGTTGCGTTCCCGAACCCTCCCTCCTGGGGACGGCGGACTGGCCTTCGGACAACTATTAATTGCGAATGAGGTGTTTTAAATGTGTTTAGCCATACCTGCTAAAGTTGTTACGATGGATGGATCCATTGCCAAAGTGGATATGATGGGGAATGAACGAGTTGTGAGTGTCGACTTGGTCCCAGAGGTTAAGATCGGGGAATTTGTTTTAGTGCACGCGGGCTTTGCCATTAGCATTATCGATGATGAAAGTGCGCACGAAACTGAAAAACTTTTGTTGGAGGTAGCAGATGCCTATGAAAAAGAGTAAGGATTTTGTGGAGAAGGCCGGTGACTATCTCGCGGAAATCCAAGCCTTAGCTCAGGGCCCATTTGCCATCATGGAAGTCTGTGGAACACATACTGTGGCCATCGCTAAAAACGCACTGCGCGATTTGTTGCCAGATACAGTTCGTTTAATTTCCGGACCAGGTTGTCCCGTATGTGTGACGGATAACAGTGATATAGACCGATACCTCTATTTGGCAGCCCAACCCAATGTTATTACCGCAACCTTCGGAGATATGATTCGGGTACCGGGGACGGATAAAGATTTGCAGACGTTAAGAGCAGAAGGGGCGGACGTTCGAATTGTCTATTCGACCCAAGATGCCTTAGAATTAGCCCGTCAAAATCCTAATAAAGAGGTTGTTTTTCTGGGAATTGGGTTTGAAACGACGGTTCCGACGGTAGCGGTGAGTCTAGTTACAGCGAAAAAAGAAGGAATCAAAAATTATAGTGTGTTATCCATGCACAAGGTCGTTCCCCCGGTCTTAAAATTATTGGCCGATGACGATGAGCTGGTGGTTGATGCCTTCCTTGATCCTGGGCATGTTTGC
>JAJYAS010000706.1 GCA_021779415.1 Bacillota bacterium | reverse complement strand
TTCCTGGTAGGTGTTACGAGCTAACAGTGCTCCTGAACCTTCATCGATCTCTGTTATGATAAACGGTGCATTCACTTCTCTTTGTACCCCCAAAACCCATTCAACATAGTACGTAAGTGAAATTTGGCGAGCCTCATGGCCCAAATTTCTCAAAGTAATCTGCCAAACCTTAAGGGAGTCATTCTGAGGAACAAACACTAAACTTGCTTGAGAAATTCCGTGACTAATGTGCTCGAAGCGGCTATACCCCCAACCATGATAGACAGTATAGGGCTCTTCCTCCTGGATTGGAAAGCAAGTTAGTGACCAAAACTCGCCACTGTCTTCATCACGTAGGTAGCATACTTCTCCGGGGAGATCCATAATGGGATCATTGTTCCAGGGAGTCAGTTTATTCTCCCGACTGTTTTCTGCCCATGTATACCCTGCACCTGATTCAGAAATCTGTGTCCCAAACCACGGATTGGCTAGGATATTCGACCAAGGAGCCGGGGTTAATTCATGGTCAGTAAGGTAGATAGCATACTCATGTCCCTCAGCTACAAATCCCCCCAAACCATTAAAGAAGGCGAGATCCTTATCATACTCAGGCGTAATAGTTCTCTCGGGAGTCCGAGAATTTGCGTTAGGAACAAAAACCGCTGGGAGATTACCCTCCACTTTAGGAGCTGTCAGTTGTTTGGCTAAGTTTCCGCCATCCGCCTTTAAGGAAATGCGTGCTACGGTAGAAAACAGGATTTTATCTTCTTCAGGCATAATATTGGAAGAGCGAATGAAGACCCCCCCTGGACGATCCAGAAAATCACGATCAGAGCTAGCAACCACTAAATGACGTAACGCCTCCGTTAACGGTTGTTCATAACTCCCTGCAAAATCATTTAAAATCAGTAAGTCTACTTTAAGCCCTCGCAAACGCCAATATTCATGGGCTAAAAGAACCGAACTTACTAAATCCAGATTTTCCACTTCTGAGACATGGATCAGCACCAATGGTATGTCCCCTGAGATTCCATAGTTCCATAAACCGGATTGTCCCTTGCTGTTTCGCATTACACTTTGAGCCCGCATGATCCTCAACGGGTTAAAATAGAAAATCTGGGAGAGCATCCACTGATAAATGTCTGCTTGTCGAGTCGAGAGGTTCAGATACCTTAGTTCAATTCTGCTTCTTGTCCAAGCTAATTCTAACGTATGGTCTACTTGATGAGGAGAGGAAAGATGCTGAATCATCGTAAGCGCCTCTTCTCTAGATGCCGCAACGCCCGTAACAAAGGTTAGCCGAACTTTTTTGCCTGGAGGCACCTCCACCCGCCTTCTCAGCGCAAAAATCGGGTCAAGTACGGAACCAATCGTTCCCGAAAGCTTTTGGTTCTCAACAATCGCTTTGGGACGATCAAAGAACTGACCCCGACCAAGAAAGCGGGCCCGATCTGTCTCATACTCTAAAACCCCTACGGCCTTTCCTTCAACATTTACAGAGTGAGCCAACCATGGGAAGTTTTCTTCCGGGGTCCTTCCCCTTCGATGTGCCAGCAAGGTGTCCGGTTGAGCGGAGAAGTCCGTGTGTACAAAAAGTTTATTAAAAGCGGGGTGAGCATCATCTGCCGCCTGTGGGGCTAACACAACTTCAGAATAACTAGTCACCTCTAAAAAATGTGCTTCAGTCCCTTGATTTGTGAAGGTAATACGGCGAATCTCGGCGTCCCATTCCGGTGAAACCGAAATTTCTGTGAGCGTGTGAATATCACCGTTCGTTCTTGTATACGTCACCTTTTCTAACGAGAAACTCATTTCATCACTAGCTGATCGATCATGGCAAGGTTGGTAGGTCGCTGACCAAATCTTGCGGTCTGTGAGATCGTTAATATAGAAGAAACTTCCCCATGGATCTTTAGCAGGATTCTCTCTCCAACGAGTGATAGCTAAATCTCCGAAGCGACTAAATCCGCTTCCACTACTGGTCAGCATAACCACATAGCGGCCATTCGAGAGAATTCTGGCTTCCGGCATGGGCGTATCCGCACTGTAAAAGCGTCGTTCAAATTCTTGCTCATCCTTAGCCCGTGGCGATCTGGGAGCCGTCCACTTCCAACGTTTTAACACCACAGGTTTTTGCGAGATTCGTTCCTGCAAGAGTAGCTCTACGGCCTGAATTCGCGGGTCTGCATGGAATCGGCTACTCAAAGGACGGTCCAATAGCAGAGTACTTAAAGCCACCAAACTCATGCCTTGGTGATGAGCCATGAAGCTTTTAATTGCCACGTTTTGCTCAGCCTCAGGTAATCGTTCCTTGGTAAAATCCAGGGCTTCGTAAAAACCATACTCTCCTCTGGCCCCTAATCTTTCCAGAACCCCAAAGTTCTTAAAGGCTGCTTTGAAATCAATTAAGGAGGCTAAGACAGTAGCATAAGGAGCAATAACCCGTTGAGAGTCTAACCCACGTTTTAGTCCTAAAAATGGTACCCCAAAAGCCTGATACTGATAATTCATTTGAAAATCAAAGGCATAAAACCCAGACTCAGAAATTCCCCACGGTAAGCCAAGGTTAGTCGCATAAGAAATGTGTTTTTTCACAATTGACTTGTACGTTTCATCCCAGAGAGTATCCCTATAGCAATTCATCAATAATAACGGCATGAGATATTCAAACATTGTCCCCGTCCAAGATAGCAAAGCAGTATCCCGTCGCCCAACCATCGTTAGGGTACGTCCCAAAGCAAACCAGTGTTCTGTCGGAAGCTGACCGAGCGCAATCCCGATAAAGCTTGCCTGCCTTGCTTCCGAAGCCATTAGATCATAGTAGGAGTTATCCCGTTGTTGACTGGAAATATTATAGCCAATAGCCATAAACCTGATCTTTTCATTATACAAGGGTCGAAAATCCGGTTCGATAGCCAGCGTCTCCAAACGGGTTTGCAAGGTTTCGATTCTTTCTATGCTCTTCGAAAGCACCAAAAGGCTCTTTTCAAGAGCTTCCCTCCACTGCAAAGCCAACTCGCCGTTCATTTCCTCACTAATCT
>JAJYAS010000705.1 GCA_021779415.1 Bacillota bacterium | reverse complement strand
GCAACGACTTTACTTTCGTTTGTTATGATATAACAGAGGCCATATTCAATATATAAACGTTTTCTGCAGAATCAATTACCTTTATCTGAAGTTTCTTACCAATCAAAGCACTGGGTAATTTTGCAACAAAATTTCCATTTATATCTGGTTTAACGCTTGTGATTAAAACCGGAGTTGATGGAACTGTATCATAGATAGTTACCGTTGCATCCTTGTTAACACTTCCATGTATTTCTTTTGTTGTCGCAATAATACCGCTTAACTCGGCTAATCCTATGTCCACTACTGGTGGTACAAGCTCTAGTCCCAGTTTGTTTATAGGTTCTTCCACGTTAATGGTGCCTAACGGAGAAGCCATTTGGCCTGTAGCAACAGTCAGTTTATAGCGATGCTTCTTATATAGAGAATCATTGCCACTAACATCTAATTGGTAACTTCCAGTAGGCAAATAAACCTTGAATTTCCCATCGATATCAGTTGTTGTTGTCCACGTCATAGTAGAGTTAGATATTTTTACAGGCACACCCCATCTTTCTGGAATTATACTTCCACCGATAGCGCCTGATTTTCCGCCACTTACTCCTGCTTCTGTCGAGATTACTAAATTGGCAGTCTTCACTGTTGGTTTTGGTGTTGTAGGTGCTCCTGTTGTTGGTATTTTAATTATAGGTAGTTTAATAGTAGGTAGTTTTATGGTTCGCGTATTCATCACACCATTATTAACGCTGACCAAATTCAGAGAATAATCGTCATCTGCATAAATGTTAAAAGTATACTTCCCAGTTACCATATCCTTTGTAGACGAACCAAGACGGTTGCCACTCTTCCCTTCAAGCATTAGTAACCCTGAAAGATCATTTGGATAAACGGCTTTGAAATCGTCTGTGACAGTGACTACAAGATTTACACTTGCCAAATATGAGGTAGGTACAGTTACCGTGAATGGAACGATAATCATCTCACTAAGTTGTACATTGTCCCAGGAGGCAAGTCCATTCGTAATATATAAATGATAATCCCCCGCCGTATAAGCACTAGACGGAGTCACTGTTACAGAGAGACCATCGGAGGACAGTTTACTCGTTGTTGCGACCTTGATTTGTTTACTATCGGTGACATAAATAGTATCACTATTCACACTTGTACTCAAGAGTGGAGCATTAAACGAAATCGTCCAAACCTTATTTACCTCTGTCGTAGTTTTAGCAGGCCATATCTTAAAACCCAAGGTAGAAGTAGCTGCAAACACTGGCGATACGGATAGAATTAATAAACTGGTTACTAAAAGCCAAGCAATCCACCAAGTTTTCTTAACCACGATACCATCCTTCCTTGATGTGCTTACAAATTTTATGCTTTCCAATCATTTTGATTCAGCCCCGCCATAATCCTCTGCACATAGGCCTGAGTTTCTTTATACGGTGGAACCCCATTGTATTTTTCCACCGCACCTGGACCGGCATTATACGCCGCTAAGCTTAGTGGAATATTTCCTTCAAAACGATCCAACAAATCCTTTAGGAAATGCGTTCCTCCATCTAGGTTTTGGGTGGTATCATAGGCATTATTCACCCCATACGAAGCCGCCGTCCCTGGCATTAACTGCATTAACCCCATTGCTCCGACAGGTGACGTTGCATTGGGGTTGAACCCTGACTCTGCTTTGACAACCTGCTGAATAAGATTGGGATCAACCTGATATTTTTGAGCCATAGAATTAATGAGGTACTCTAGAGAACCAATAGTATCACCCTTCGCCTTTGGCGTTTGGACTTTATTGTAACCACTAATTTGCGCTCCCCCAGAAAAGTCCAGCAAGCTACGGTTAAATTCTTGGGAAGCATTTGCTTCTCCCCCAAGAGCAGCTTTAAGTAAAGTCGCAAATAGAAGCGGATTCGTTCTTCCACTTTGACCAACATCAGACAGATCGATCTTATTCGTTTGAGCGGTCTGCCAAGAACCATTCATCTCTTGAAGTTGATATAGAAGAAGCATTTGGGCAACATTCACTTGAATTTGACCTCCTATCACTGTCCTAGTCGTAAAAATGTGCCTATTGCGCTACTAAGACGTTAATTGGCTTAATCCCTGAACCTCATTACTCTCCAGAATTTGTTCTGGAATGAGTAGTATAATAATACGATCCGGAAGATTTACGACTCCACCAATGAATGGAGCGGTAACCAATGGTGGAGGAGCATCAATAGTTTCTAAGATTCGAACCTCGCGAACTTGATCCACAGCAAAACCCACATAATTTCCATGAACTTCTGTAATTAAGGCAAAAGTATTCTTAATCTCCTGTTGGTCCGAACTTTCCGTCGTCAGTTTTGTAGGATCAATTCCAAACCGCACATGCAAATCGACGAGAGGGATCGCCATACCCCGAATATTAATCAAACCTTTTACATACGAAGGGGCTTTTGGAATTGTACGCACCTCTTCTAAACGGGTTATTTCTCGAACAACTTCAATGGGCATCGCATACTCTTCTTGACCTAAGGTGAAAACGACAACTTGCACTGCCATCCTGACACATCCTCTACACTATATCTTCCCGACCTCATTAACGGCCTTACCTAACATCTCGTCCTGGGTCTGGATTATTTTTTGATTAGCTTCATAGGCTTTCATGACCGACATCATTTGTACCATTTGTCCAGAAAGGTCGACGTTAGAGGTTTCTATCGTACCCTGCTTAACTTGTGCCCCATTCGAAGCCCGAACTGGTTGAGACGAGCTGTAAAGGGATTGCCCTTCACGTTGTGAAGCTTTATCCTGAATCTCAACAACCCGCAAGCGATCGAGATTTACTCCGTTATCTATAATTGTGCCATCTGAGCTTACTCTAAAAAGTGAACTAAGAGGTCCTATAGGTCCATTTTCTCCTAGTACAGCAAATCCTTCGGGAGTCTGAAGCATCCCGTTAATATCCCTTTGAAAATGTCCATTACGCGTATACCGTTCTCCCGCTGGCGTCTGGACTACAAAGTATCCCGGGGTAGTTAAGGCCAAGTCCGTATT
>JAJYAS010000704.1 GCA_021779415.1 Bacillota bacterium | reverse complement strand
CGAATATCATCACAAATTAGTCTCAGGGGATTCTCAAATTACAGTTTGCGATTTCTGCTATCAAGAATTATCAATCTTGAGAAAGCAGGGGAATCAATGGGTTGAAAGTTTGACGCTTGATGGTGTGGAGTATCGCCAGGCTGACACGCGAAATTATTAAGGAGGTATAAGCTATGTTTAATGATCAAGCCCACAAAGACACTTTTTTATCCCTATGTCCCGGTAAACTTTTGAATGATGTTGAATGGTCCAGCCCAGTTTTTGTCTTAACCTCTGATGCCGAGCTACGAAGGAAAGTGGTGCCACATATCCACCCAAAAAAACGCGAAATCAATTGGGATGCAATCTTAGGAAACGATTTCGGTAGCGGTCACTATTCGGCAATCTATTGGGCCTTTACCTTATGGGCAGGAAACTCTTGGCAGTGGAATGACAAAGGTGAGCGCGTTGAACCAATTGACACTATGAGCAGGGCATATTACATGGACGAAAATTTAAGGAGAACTGCTATAACTGCGCTTGAGTTACGATGGAGAATCAAAGAACTAAAACGTAAGGAGGAATCACCATGCACGAACTAGCTGTGAAATCAAAACTTAAGATCATGCCCACCCAACAAGTAATTGACTATTACCTTTCCCAACAAACAGCCAAGACAGCCAAGACCTATGCCAGCACCCTAAAAAGCTTTATAGCGTGGGCTAACAACCAAGACTACCGAACCATAACACCATTCCAGGCCCTTGATTATGACGCATATCTCAAGACTACTTGCTCAGTCGCTACGGTCCAGAATCGAATTGCAACGCTAAAGATGTTCTTTAAGTTTGCTATGGAATGTGGTCTGATTGATAAGAACCCTTTCGCCTTGATTAAGCAGCACAAACCGCCTAGCAACGTAGCAAATAAATTCCTGACAACAACCGAAATTGACCGCCTACTTGCAGCCCTAAAACAAAAAGGTGAAAAGCGTTTTATACTTGGGTTACTACTTGCAAGCACCGGAATGAGGATTTCGGAAGCACAAGAGATTAGTTGGAAAGATTTCTATGCTATGCCGGATGGTTCTGTTAGTGTATCTGTCCACAGGAAGGGCAATGAGTACCAACTTCTCGCGCTTAGAAATGACGTATGGGAAGCCATAAAAGCCTATGCAGGCAAGGAAATAAACAACTTCGACCAATCACACCTATTCAGTAATCCAAGCGGTGACAGGGCATCTGTAGTCACGCTGAGGGCATGGATTAAAGCCGGTGCCAGGAAAGCAGGAATAAAAAAATTGGTATCACCGCATACCTTGAGGCATTCCTTCTGCTCGAATGCGTTAAGCGCAGGTGCAGACATAAGGGACGTGCAAGAATATTTGAATCATCGTTCACTAACCACTACCCAGGTCTATATGCACGGACAAAATAAAAAGGTTGGCGATTTCCTCAAGTTAAAACTTTAGACTCTCAAACGAGGGTCTTTTTTTATCCCAAGTACACCGCCTTATTAGTTTTCATTTGCTTTTCGAGATCCGCAATTTCTCTAGCCTTTTTCCTTTTTGCAACTTCAGTAGGATTAAGACAAGTCAATTCGTCAACATCCCAATATTTACAGGTGCAGCAGTATTTGTGCTTACTATCCCAAGCCGCCATAAACTGAGTGCATGATTTTTCAGACACATTAAGCCACCGCCCCGATAAACAAATAAAATGGACAACCGCCAAGAATTACTTCTAGGTGACTGTCCACAATCAGAGTATAACATGCAATTTATGGCAATTTCAAAATTATCTATATCACTTTAATATTATTCTGATATCACTTCTCCCAGTATTCTGCCGATCTCCTGTATTGCCTCATCCCTCAATCGCTCATAAGTGTTTTGACTCATCATTCTCCACTTAAACTTTTTAGCATTAGCCCTCAGCGTAATCCTAGCCCCTTTGTCCTGTCCGCCCTCAGTCAAGTATCTAACCTGTACTATCAGCTTTTTAGGGTCCGACAACATCCCAACCGCCATGTCTATTATCTTTATTTCATGCTCTACTTGCCTAAGTTCATCCAGCTTGTCCGATAATTTAGAGGCCAATTGCCCTGTGGAATCACTTGTACCACTTCCCCCAGGAGCCAGCGAATATCCTGCCGTTGTCTTAGGTCCAGCAAACGCTATTTCTTCCCGAAGGATAGCAGCTTTTTTGTGATTCTCTTGATATTTAATTAGGCGATGTATAGTGTTTTTGTGACTTTCCTTTATCATTGCTATGGAGATCACCCCCTCGTATAGCATCCTGCTAATCTTTGGTATTCTTCAATTTCCTGCTCATCAAGGATTCTTCTAGTTATCCATTGATTACTATTTGAGTATTGATACATCAACCATACAGGACCAGCAGCATTGAGTCTTTTCCCCATCCACTTAACACCGGAATCATCTGTCAATTCAAAAAGTATACCACTCAAACTAATCCCCCCTTACTGCTTATAAAACTTAACTGCATCGGCATTGCCTTTTAACACCTGAATTGCGTCTCTTAATCTTCTGATAAATCCCCCAGTAATCGGTCTAACTACAAACCATTGCCCTTCAATCAAGATATTGTTTTCGCCCAATGTATCTGCGTTTAGCATTTCGTTTTCTCCCTCTCATCGCCATCACTGACGATTCTATTTTTTCTTATTTCCCTTTTATACTCACTCAATTTACCTATTGCATATCTTAATGCCTCGGCACTAATGTACTTGTTGTTTTGTTCTTCAACTACTAGCATGTTTTCCATCTCACGAATAGCCGAATTTAAATCAATACTATCTTTCACTTTACTTCCTCCCTCATCTTCCCGCTAATCCAATCAATCAGCAGACAATCCTCTACCTTATCGCAAGCATCCTTTTGTTCTTCTCCGCAACTAACGCACCTGAACACCCAGGCTGAGTTGAGTAGACATTGTAGTTGTCCTTTGGATAGGTCCATATTTCTCCTGCATCTCCTTTTCCCATTCCCTTTCCGCACACCTTTGACAACCCTCGCGAACCCTCTG
>JAJYAS010000703.1 GCA_021779415.1 Bacillota bacterium | reverse complement strand
TGATGAGGTACTATTGGGTACACCTGCCATCGTTGGAATTATTTACTCACTATTCCCCCAGCCCCTTCTAACTCCAACCATTTAAAGATTAGTAGTTTTCTGAGTTTAATTTCGATCCCCAGATGACCATCTTTAATTTTAAGGCTTGATGAATAGTATATTTTAATTGCGTCTTTTTCGATAACTTGAAATCTTATTATTTCGTTGGCAAGTGGCTCTCCGATAATAATTTTAGGAACGTAACTACCTGTTACGTTATCACTGGAGCAAGCTCATCCCCCTAAACATGGTTGTAACTCCAAGTCAATTACCACCGACGCGGATCTGCTCTTGATATATTTCATTGCTTCCTCATCAACTATAAACATAATGCCCTCCTCTAATACCATCTGAAAATTATCCCTATTAATGTTTAAAATATTGTAGTATATACGATACATCCGCTCCTAATATGCCCATCAGTTCTTCAAGTTCTTCCGTACTAAGTTCATCATTGTCTACAAATAGGTTGTCCAAAATAATATTACCCATAATCCGCACCAAACCTTCAAACCCAGATTGCTGATATGCTGGTAATAATATCTCATCAAACACTTGCATATCCTCAGGTTTATATTCAAATATTGAACACCAAAGCCGCAAAAAGGTTTCTTCTGTCATGGAGGTCTCTCGGATTATATCATATTTATATGTACTGATTGATACTATTATCGCCGATAGATAAGCCTTCATAACCCTGAGGACTTGCTTCTTATTAATATCTTTTCTCACAATTCGTTTTTCTAACTGCTTCATATTTCTCTTATTATCAAACCTAAGCAAATCTGCAAGTAATTCCTCAGTAGCAATACTGGCTGTCAACCAAAGTTTTCTTTGTGACTCATTGGCAGATACTTTTATAGCTTGGCGGCAGAACCTTATGGTATGCCTGCGTACCTTATGGTAGAACCGACCCTTAGCAACACCCATTATATCCCGGATGAATGTTATAACTGGCATAACCATTCCTCATTTCCAAAAACACAAGAACAGTCATTGGAACGTATCTATGACTGTTCTTGTTTTATAAATTTCCGGTGTAAATACAGTATTTTCTTAAAGAATCCCTTTTTCTTTAGCTTCCTCTGTCAAAATAGCTTGGAAATCAGGATGAGCAATACTAATTAAGGCCTCCGCTCGCTGACGAAGACTTTTACCTCTTAAATCTACAGCACCATACTCGGTTACAACGTAATGAACATCATTACGAGAGGTCGTCACTGCAGCCCCTCGGTCTAACTCACAAGTAATACGCGAAATCTTGCCGCCTGAAGCCAGGGACGGCAGGGCGATGATGGATTTACCGTTGAGCGACCGACTTGTACCACGGACATAGTCTACTTGTCCTCCAACGGCGCTAAATTGCCTTGAACCAATCATTTCCGCATTTACCTGACCCATGAGATCCACCTGTAAGGCTGAATTAATTGAAATCATATTTCCGTGTTTTCCGATGACGTAGGGGTCATTAACATAATCGACTGGAAGAAGCTCAACGGTAGGATTATTATTTACAAAGTCATATAATTTTCGTGTACCCATTAAAAACGTTGCAATAAATTTACCCGGATTCAAGGTTTTTTTCTGGTTAGTAATAACTCCTGCCTCTGCTAATACTACAACACCGTCTGAAAACATCTCAGAATGAATCCCCAGATCTTTTTTATCCTTTAAGAATAACAAGACGGCATCCGGTATTGCCCCTATTCCTAATTGAAGAGTGGCACCATCCTCAACCAACTTTGCCACATTTTCGCCAATAGCTTTTTCCACTTCTCCAATTTTTGGCGGCTTTAACTCAATTAATGGCTCGTTCTTTTCGATAATGAAGTCAATTTTGTCCAGATGGATTTTGGCTCCTCCAGTTCTCGGCATAGAACTATTCATCTGAGCAATGACAAGCTTGGCACATTCTGTGGCAGCCTGAGTATAATCAACAGAAATTCCAAAACTGCAATATCCTTGGTCGTCAGGAGGTGTTACTTGAATCAAGACGACATCGACCGGTAGAATGTTGTCTTTAAACAAGCGTGGAATCTCGGAAAAGAAACAAGGAGTAAAATCTGCCCTCTTTTCCTCAAAAGCTTTTCGGGTTGATGCCCCAATAAAAAGTGCATTATGCCGAAAACTCTTCTCCATTCCAGGTTGGGCGTATTTTGCAGGTCCCATAGCTACCATATGCACAATTTCAACAGCAGTAAGGTCAGGTGCCCTTTTGACTAATGCCTCAATCAAAGCAGGTGGTTCTCCACAAGCATGGCCTATTACAACCCGATCACCAGACTTAATGGGCAAGACTGCCTGCTCTGGAGTTACAAGCTTTTCAAGATAATTATCTTTCCAATTGTTCATAAAAACTCCTTACTCTTTTTACTATTTCAACGACAATCATACTTTCGTCGCATATCTCAGTATCGACTGTTAAGGCAGCAACGACGACACTAGGAATATCACACTTGCTATACTTTTGAGCACAGTTTGACGTACATCCGCTTAAATAGATGACAAGATTCACGTCATAACTGTTAAACGATATCCGGTAACCATAAGACGTCAGAAGGTCTTTTACTTCACCGGCAACGTTTCCTCGGTTAATCCTTGGATTACAACCACCGCAAAAATTAATGCTTACCCGTCTATCAAGCATAGTTCTACTGTGAACCTTTCCTAAAATTCATAAAGCCTGAACCCTGACTAAAAGATCAGTCAAGAATTTAGCTATTTTGTTGAAATTCCAGCGATGGCCTTGGCCAGTTCTTTCTTTTGTGCTAGGTTTGCTTGGCGGGAAATCATGATTCTCTGGGCTTGAGGCGAACCTGCGCCATGCATAGATTCTGTTCTGTAACCGACTGCAGCAGTGCCCAGCGTGAGGTTTTCTACCAATCTCAAAATACGCATACGATGTTCAGTCGGTACTGAAGCAACACCCTTAAAGTATTTTTCAACCACTCTACCAATCTCGGGATGATTCAGATCCTTTTCGGAAGGCAT
>JAJYAS010000702.1 GCA_021779415.1 Bacillota bacterium | reverse complement strand
GTTCGAGCTTCACATTAACATTTACGCAAAAAGCAGAGCTTGCGCTCTGCTTTTCCACCAGCAACGACCGCAGGCCGTTGTTTACATCCCATATTTCTTTTTAAACCGATCAACCCGTCCGCCGGCATCGACAAACCGCTGTACCCCGGTATAGAAGGGATGGCATTTCGAACAAATTTCCACTTTGATGTCTTTTCGTGTACTTGCTGTTTGGATGACTTCCCCGCAAGCACATGTCATTGTGGTTTGTTCGTATTTCGGGTGAATTTTTTCTTTCATGTCTTCACCTTCTTTCCCATTTGGATCAAGGCGCTATTTTGCCGCACCTGCTCGAGTAATATTTCATTTCCAGTCAACTCTTACTATTCTAGCATAACTATACTTAACTGGTCAAGATCCCATTTCTCAAATTTCAAGTTTTGACGTTTGGTTTGTTCTTCTCAGTGATAATGACCATGCGAGTCCTCGGCAAATAGTACTCTGGATCAACAGTTTTTCCATTGCGCCGAATTTCAAAATGAAGATGCGGGCCAGTCGATTTTCCAGTGCTTCCTGAAATAGAAATCCCTTCCCCCATCTCGACAAGGTCTCCCACTTTAGCTAAAATTCTACTGTTATGGGCGTATAGAGTTTGAACTCCGTTTCCATGATCAAGCAAAATGATTAAACCATACACTCCAAGCCATCCTGTCTTGACAACTTTCCCCGCCCGTGCGGCTCGGATAAGCCTTCCACTCGGAGTAGCGACATCAAGTCCATGATGAAAATCCCCATTACGCCAGCCGTAATCTGATGATGTTACCCCGTCAACTGGCCAAGACCAAGACTCATCACGACCGCGAGAAATCCCTTTATTCCCTGTGGAACTTTTCCCTTCAACAACATAGCAGACCCTTGACTTTGGTGAAATTTGAGCCGTAGCTGGCTGAACCCCACAAAGGAAAAAACTCAGACCCGTTAGGAAAGCGATGTTTCTGGCAACTATCTTTACACGCCACTCTCGTTTAAAATATTCCATTGAATAAAAGAAACCACCTCAAAATCAAAAAATACCCAAGTATATCAACCTGGGTATTTTCTCCAGACCCTGGATTATTATACGAAGGAGGAAATTAACAGCCTTTCATAGCATATTTGGGTTTCTTGTCAAAGGTGTGACGGGCTTCGATAAAGCGAACCGTCCCTGTTTTCCCCCTAATAACCACAGTGTGTGTCAATGCCCCTTTGGATGTAAAGGTGACTCCCCGCAGCAAAGGGCCCTCTGTAATCCCTGTAGCCGCAAAAAAGACGTCATCACTACTTACTAAATCGTCCATCATTAATAATTTTTGCACGTCCTCAATCCCTAAGGATTTAGCGCGTGCGACATCGTCTTCATTTTCAGGCCATAGACGACCTTGCATTTCTCCCCCCATGCAACGAAGGGCTGCTGCAGCAAGCACACCTTCGGGCGCTCCACCTATTCCCATCATCATGTCCACCCCAGTATCTTCAAACGCACAGGCCACCGCCGGGGAAACATCTCCGTCTGTAATAAGACGAATCCTCGCTCCACATGCACGCACTTCCTGAATCAATTTCTGATGGCGCGGACGATCCAAAATCACGACCGTCATGTCTTCCATACTTTTCCCCAACGCTTGAGCCACATTTGAGACGTTCTCAGCCACGGTTGCATCCAAACTAATCCGTCCAACAGCGGCCGGGCCTACCGCGATCTTATCCATGTACATATCAGGTGCGTGAAGTAGGCACCCTTTCGCGGCAATCGCCACAACAGCAATCGCCCCAGCAACCCCCTTGGCGACAATATTGGTTCCTTCTAGGGGATCGACGGCAACGTCCAATTCCGGACTTTCTCCATTCCCGACACGTTCTCCAATATAGAGCATAGGGGCTTCATCCATTTCTCCTTCTCCAATCACCACCGTGCCATCCATGTGAATCGTGTCAAACACTGCCCGCATCGCTTCGACAGCAGCATTATCAGCCTCATCCTTATTTCCGAGTCCCACCCAACGTGCTGAGGCCAATGCTGCAGCCTCCGTCACTCTAGCAAATTCCATCGTAAGTTCTCGTTCCAATTTCTAGCCCTCCTAATTTCTCTATCGAACTGATCTTGACTGAACTATCTTTCATGTATTTCAAATTATACATCACATTTATCATTAATATGTTTATTGTGCCATACTTTTACGGTGATTTCAACCCGTATTAAGTTGATCAAACCCTCGGATTCGCAAAAAGGTTGGCATCAACTTATCTAGAATTTAGACAAGCAGATGCCAATCTCGCGTTAAACAACCAAGTTTTTACGAACCAAATCTCAAAGTTTCTTCCAATCCGACAAAAACTTTTCTATCCCAATATCTGTCAGAGGGTGACGAAATAATTGCCGTAAGACCCCATAAGGGACTGTTGCATAATCCGCTCCTAATTTGGCAGCTTCCGTAACATGAACAGGATTTCGAATGCTCGCTGCAATAATTTTAGTTTCGAGGTCATTGACCTGAAAAATCTCGCACATATCGGCTAACAAATTCAACCCATTTTCCCCGATATCATCCAGTCGTCCTAGAAATGGGCTAACGTAGGTAGCGCCCGCACGCGCGGCTAATAGGGCTTGATTGGCTGCAAAGACAAGCGTAACATTGGTCTTGATTTTCTCCGCACTTAATACCTTGACAGTTTTCAGTCCGGCTTCAGTCATAGGAATTTTGACCACGATATTGGGATGAATACCTGCCAACACATGCGCTTCTTGTAACATTCCTTCATGATCAAGTGCAATCACTTCGGCGCTTATGGGTCCATCTACAATGCCTGTCACCGTTTTAAGAAGTTCGTGGAAATCCTTACCTTCCTTAGCTACTAGACTGGGATTTGTCGTTAAACCTGCGATAACTCCCATATCCCAAGCCTGTTTAATTTCTTCAATATTAGCAGAGTCCAAAAAAAATTGCATACGGCTGCCTTCTTTCTATTATTTACGCCTTTCCATTACTACCGAAGACCCGTATTTTCTCACGGAT
>JAJYAS010000701.1 GCA_021779415.1 Bacillota bacterium | reverse complement strand
GTATCAGCTATGGGCGACAACGGCTTTATGAAATTGAAAAACATTTCAATTGATATATATGATGGAGAAATACTTGGTGTGGCGGGCGTTGACGGAAATGGCCAAAAGGAGCTCGCGGAAGTGGTGGCAGGCATGCGTTCGACCAAAACGGGAAGACTTTCCTTTTGTGGTAAGGACTGTACAAAGTCCGGCCGTAAAAAGCGAATGAATCTCGGCATTAGCTATGTGCCGGAGGATCGCATGACAACCGGGCTTGCCCCGGACCTTAACGCGTATGAAAATATGGCCCTCAATAGCTATCGCCAATATTCTGGTGCCTTTATTCGCTGGGATAAAGTTAGAAATGACACCGATCGATTGATTCAAGCGTTTGATGTCAGGTTAGCGAGCACGACTAACCCTGTTAAAATGATGTCTGGCGGGAACATCCAGAAGCTGTTGCTGGCGCGTGAAATAGATTCCGATCCAAAGCTGATTGTGACGGTATATCCGATGCGCGGACTGGATATCGGGGCGACTGATTATGTCAAACGGCTGCTTATAGAGCAGAGCGAAAAGGGCAAGGCAGTGCTCCTTATATCAGAAGATCTGGAAGACCTTCTTTCCATGACGGACCGTATCATCGTGATGCACGGGGGTGAAATCATGGGCGTTGTAAATCCGAGTGAAACAACGCGTGAAGAAATCGGTCTGATGATGGCCGGCAAAAGAAAGGTAGATCTTCATGAAGCTTAAATTTTTAGGCAGTTGGGAGATTAAAAAAACAAATTCGAGCTCTGCCCTAAAGAAGTTCGGCATCTCCGTAACCTCTATTGTGCTGGGTTTACTCTTTGCAGGACTTTTTGTACTGATCACCGGAAAGGATCCGTTGAAGCTCTACAGTGAGATTTTTCAATCCTCCATTGGCTCAATCTATGGCCTCAGCGAAACGCTCGTAGAAATGATTCCTCTGGCACTCTGCTCGCTCGGGGTTTCACTAGCTTTCCGCATGCAATTATGGAACATCGGGGCGGAAGGCCAATTTTATATGGGTGCTTTCGGGGCAACCTATTTCGCTCTGTTTTTTTCGGACCTGCCAAAGCTTATTATGCTTCCACTCATGGTGCTAGCAGGCTTTATTTGCGGAGGGCTTTGGGCCTTGATTCCGGCCATTCCGAAGGCGTTCTGGAATGTTAATGAAACCATCAGCTCTCTCTTGCTAAACTATGTAGCTTATTTTTGGATGGCCTATCTTGTTTATGGTCCTTGGAAAGATCCTAAAGGAAACAATTTCCCTCTTACGAAAACATTTCCTGATAGCGCGACCATACCTGTTTTCGGCAACACCCGGATCAGTTACGCCATCTTTCTCGTGTTGATCATTGCGGTAGTGATGTTCTTTCTGATCAAATATTCCAAATGGGGATATGAGATCTCCGTCAGCGGCTCCAGCCGCAAGGCAGCCGACTATGCCGGGATGAGCTATGTTAAAAATGTATTAAAGGTGATGTTTATAAGTGGGGCCATATCAGGAATTGCAGGAATGGCTGAGGTTTCAGGTGTGCTTCACCGGTTGCAGCAGACGATTTCTCCTGGTTATGGCTACACCGCCATACTCATTGCCCTATTGGCTCGGCTGAATCCTTTTAGTATCCTGCTCGTATCCTTTCTGATGGGTGGGCTACTGGTGGGGGGCTTCAGTCTGCAGACCTCCGGTTTTCCGTCGAGTATGGTGTCCATGTTTCAGGGCTCAATTCTGTTCTTCGTTCTGGCTGGCGAAGTCTTTAACAATTACCGTTTAGTAAGAAAGAAGGTATGACGATATGGATTTAAACTATATCATCGCCATCCTTGCAGCTGGAGTCGTTGCAGGCACTCCGATTCTATATGCTTCTCTTGGTGAAGTAATTACCGAGCGTGCCGGAATCCTAAACCTAGGTGTTGAAGGCATGATGCTCGTGGGGGCTGTTAGTGCCTTTTATGTAGGCACCTATACAGAAAACAAATGGTTAGGCTTGTTAGTTGCTTTGATCGTGGGAGGACTAATGGCGTTGATTCATGGGGTTATCACCATCGGTTTCCGGGCGAGTCAGGTGGCAAGTGGTCTTGCTCTGACTATTTTTGGTACGGGCTTGTCCGCCTACCTTGGACGTGGCTTAGTGGGGATTCCGCCTACTTCGACGTTTAAGGCAGTTGCCGTCCCGGTTCTCTCCCAAATTCCGATCCTCGGTAAAATCCTTTTTGTTCAGGACATTATGGTTTACCTCAGTGTGATTCTGGTTGCCATACTGTGGTTTGTCTTTTACAAAACAAAAGCGGGGCTTCTTCTCAGGGCAGTGGGTGAAAATCCTTCGGCAGTAGACGCTTTGGGACACAACATCTTTTTCATCCGCTATGCTGCTGTCATTGTCGGAGGGATGTTCGCCGGCGCGGGTGGCGCCTATCTATCGCTAGCTTATTCTCCCTCTTGGATTGAGAACATGTCGGCCGGTCGCGGTTGGATTGCGGTCGCCCTCGTTATCTTTGCCGTCTGGGATCCGCGCCGTGCCATGCTGGGCGCGTGGTTGTTCGGTGTCATTGCCTCATTAGGTTTGCATCTTCAAGCCCTGGGTGTCATGATTCCGTCCAATTTCTTACAGATGCTGCCTTATATTTTTACATTTATTGTCCTGGTCCTTACTACACGAGAAACAAAAAACAGGCGTTCGGGGACACCTGCAGCACTTGGGATTCCCTATTCTCGCGAGGAACGCTAAGACCTCCTATATAGTAAATAAGAAGAAGGGAGCCAACCAGATTCGACAAAGTTGGCTCCTTCGGTTGTGCTTTGAAAATTAAAGGAGTGTGGGCAGTGCGAACCTACGAAGAAATCAAGACCGTACTTGAAGCTGGATTAGGTATCATAGAATGTGACCTAAAGTTGGAAAATGTTAATCTGGTGAATGTCTACTCTTCTCAGATCTATCCAACTAATATCTATATCAAAGGAAAACGGATTGTTTCGATTGATCCGAAGGCTGAATTAAATGTTAAAAAGACCCTAGATTGTGGCGGGATGT
>JAJYAS010000700.1 GCA_021779415.1 Bacillota bacterium | reverse complement strand
ACGTCTCTTACTTGGGGTAACCCCTTTTCCTCCAAGATTAAGTCAACTAATTGTAATACCTTAAGTTTACTTTCATCGTCCAAATTATTTAGGCGAAATAGAATTTTTGTTTCTATGCTCAACGACAACTCACCTCAGCCATCCCATGTTAATCCGATTAAGATTTCGGAATTTTTTCTGCTCGGTATTATCATTATGGAATCATTCAGAATCCTCAATGATTGCCTGACTTCTTTTTAGTATACCCCAAAGTTTGTGCAATGCCAATGCACCTTTCAATGAGCAACAAACTCATTAAAAGCGCTTCTAGCATAAACGAGGCGGAACACAAAGTGTTCCCTCGTCCCCCTACGACCCACGTCCCCCACGTCCCCAGACCAGAACTTTGCGCTTACAAAAGCGAATCCTCTTTGATGGAGTGGACCGCCAAACTTGGCTCAAGCGGTGCTTGCATCAGCGGGGCGGAACACAGGACGTGTTCCGCCGGCAACGGACACGATGTCCGATTTGCCGGGTACCCCGCCCTCTTTCATCAGACCGCTTGAGCCCTAGTTTGGCCCACGACATCACCGAGGTGAGCGTTGTAACGCAAAGTTCCCTACTTCCTCAAATGTTTCGCTATGACCACCCTTTGAATTTGATTTGTTCCTTCGTAAATCTGAGTAATCTTCGCGTCTCGCATATAGCGTTCAACCTTGTACTCCTTGCAATAACCATATCCACCGAAGATTTGCACTGCATCCGTCGTGACTCTAACGGCAGTATCGCTCGCAAACATTTTGGCCATCGAGGCCTGTTTGCCATACGGAAGTCCGGCCATTCTGAGGGAAGCTGCCTGATAAACTAGGAGTTTTGCTGCTTCGATTTGAGTTGCCATATCTGAAAGCATAAATTGTATCCCCTGGAAGTTGCCGATGGGTTGTTTAAACTGCACCCGTTCTTGCGAGTAGGCCAGTGCTGCCTCAAACGCTGCCTCAGCAATCCCCAAAGCTTGGGCACCAATTCCGATCCGACCGCCGTCTAGAAGAGACATTGCCACTTTAAAGCCTTGCCCCTCCTCTCCCAAAATGTTTTCTACGGGGACCATCGCATCTTCAAAAATCAGTTCACAGGTTGCGGAGCCGTTGAGCCCCATTTTTTCTTCTTTTTTTCCTACTTTAAACCCTGGTGTATCCTTATCCACCAAGAAAGATGTAACTCCATGTGGCCCTTTAGTGCGATCTGTGGTTGCCATAACCAAATAGACGTCGGCATAACCAGCGTTCGTGATAAAGCGCTTTGAGCCATTTAGGAGGTAGTGGTCTCCTTGACGCACTGCGGTCGTTTGCAAGCTGGACGCATCTGAACCAGCGTTAGCCTCTGTCAAAGCAAATGCTCCAATGAATTGTCCACTAGCGAGCTTGGGTAAATATTTCTGTTTTTGCTCTTCTGTCCCAAAATAGAGAATTGGGAAGGTTCCCACAGATGTATGGACTGCTAGAATCACCGCTGTAGAACCACATCCTTTGGCAATTTCTTCAATAGCCAAGATATAGGATAAGAAATCTGCGCCAGCGCCACCGTATTCCTCTGGGATAGGAATCCCCATCAAGCCAAGTTCACCCATCTTACGGATAGTTTTCAGAGGAAATTCGTGCGTCTCATCCGTAATCATTGCTTGCGGAACGATTTCTTCTTGGACAAAATCCCTAACCATCTTTTGCATCATTAATTGGTCATGGTTAAACTGAAAGTCCATTCCACTCCACCCCTTATTTTCTCTACTCTGAAACTTCTCTACTGCTCCACTATTTCCTATTCACTCCAATTTTGATTCTTTACTCGCCGTACACCTCAAGCATAATCGCATCTCCCTGGGCTGCTCCGCTGCAGATCGCTGCAATCCCTACGCCGCCACCTCGCCGACGCAACTCATAAATCAAGGTCATAATAACCCTTGCACCACTCGCACCAATAGGGTGTCCTAAAGCAATGGCCCCACCATTAACATTGACTTTTTCCGGATCCCATTTAGCAATCTTTTGGCTCGTCAAAGCAACCGCTGCGAACGCTTCATTGGCTTCAATTAAGTCGATATCCTGAATCGTCATCCCTTTTTGTTTAAGGAGTTTATTTATCGCCAGTCCAGGTGTTGTGGCGATATAGGCCGCTTCTTGGGCTATACTGGCATGCCCTAGTATTGTTGCCAAAGGCTTTTTACCCATTTCACGAGCCTTTTCTTCACCCATCAAAACCATCGCACCAGCTCCATCATTCACGCCCGGTGCATTTCCGGCCGTAACGGTTCCGTCTTTTACGAAAATAGGAGGTAAAGCTGCAAGCTTGGCAAGAGTGGTTTCCCGCCGGGGGCCTTCATCCACTGCAAACCAAAGCGATTCTCCTTTTCTTTGTGGGATTTCCACCGGGGCAATCTCATCTACAAACTTACCCTCATCAATCGCCTTAGAAGCTAATTGTTGGGAACGAAGCGAGAAAGCATCCTGATCCTCACGCGAAATCCCGTATTCTTTAGCTACAGTCGAACCATGAACGGCCATGTGAACATTGTGGAAAGCACACCACAGTCCATCATTTACCATCAGATCAATGACACTGTCATTTCCCATGCGATAACCAAATCGAGCTTTTTTCAAAGCAAACGGAGCATTAGACATACTCTCCATCCCGCCGGCGATAATAACGTCCGCATCCCCAGCACGGATAATGGTTTCTCCTAGAGTCACAGCACGCATCCCGGAGGCACATACTTTATTGATAGTCTCAGAGGTTACTTCCACTGGGAGTCCGGCTTTGATGCTCGCTTGACGCGAGGGGATCTGTCCTGCTCCACCCTGAATAACCATCCCCATAAGAACATTATCGACAACGTCACCGGGAAGATCTGCACGTTTCAGCGCTTCCCGAATCACATGTGCACCAAGATCAACAGCGGGAATCTCCTTGAGACTTCCGCCCATCGTGCCGAAAGGGGTCCTTGCGGCACTCACAATAACTGCTCTTGACAAATTCATTTCTCCTCCTCTTGAATTTGATGACTCT
>JAJYAS010000699.1 GCA_021779415.1 Bacillota bacterium | reverse complement strand
ATGTTGAACGTCAGGATCCGATATTTGCCAAGGTGTTACTCGAACATTATGCGGGTAGAAATAGTGAATTATCATCGTCAATTCAGTACTTAAACCATCGATCCAATATGTCAAATCGATATATTCGAGAATTACTTGGGTTAATCGCTGCAGAAGAATTAGGACATATGGAACTAATATCCGTAGCGATTCTTAAATTAGGAGGGCCACCGCTTACTTGTATAAATTCTCAAGGGGCACCATGGGTGATCAACTATATTGATCAAAGTATTGAGCCTTTCGAAATACTGCAGGTGGATGTACAGGCAGAAACTAGGGCTAGCTTACTATACCGTCAACATCTGGAGCTGACCACGGATCCAAATATGAAGCGGATGATTAATTTCCTGATCACTAGGGAAGAGGTACATAAACGTTTGTTGCAAAAAGCACAGAGGTTAATCTGCGAAGCTAATTCGTCGGAGGAATTCAACGAGTTGATTTACGAGTATAAGATGAGCTTGCAGGTTTTGGAATAATGATAAACCAAAGAAACGTTACGTTCTTATGACGTTGAAAAGTCGGCCCGAAGGCCGACTTTAGTATTTTATAACCCAATTTGAAACGAAAAGTCCTCTAACAAATCCGTATCCTTGAGCATCAATGGTAAGCTCTGGCTTGTTGATGAGATTACGGTCATAATACACAGTAATACCTTCAACATCATAGGCGTAAAAATCCTCTGGTTTGCGAGGGCGTCCTTTACGTACGGTTGGGGGAGTGGAAAGAGGAATACAGCACTGTGAAACGACGATGTTTTCAACGTAAAGTTCAACTTTTTTATTCCTTTGAAGGAATTCCAAAGCCCTCTGTGTAATGTTAATCTTCATCTTCATGTTCGCTTTAAGGTCAAGATCCACGATGGGTTCAACTCCTCAGTCGTTCGTTTAACTTTATCTCATTTTAACATGTCTGCTTTCGGTTGCAAGTGATTTGGGGGTGTTTAGTTTGGATAAATTAACACGTCAGCGCAAAATCGTCAAAGATATTGCTACAGAGCCATGGGTACATTCTTGCCTTGGCCTAGCAAAGAACCTTGAAGTTAGCCTGGTTACGATTTTGAGAGATTTTGAAGAGATGAAGGATAACGGCTTTCATTTTAAACAAGATCCACAAGGGATGCTTTATTTGCACTCGAGCGGCTGGAATGGGGCTTTGCCTGTAAAATCAGCGACGCTCCGGCAAATGGAAATCTTGAGGATGTTAACCACTAAACTTCAAGGTTTAAACCTTACAGAAATCTATAAGCGGTTTAATCGCGGGGATGAAGAAGAAATTAGCCGTAAAACATTGGAACGAGCTATGAAAGATTTGGAGAAGAAGAACCTCATCACTCGTAAAGGGGAAGAGTTTCTACTGCGATCGGAACTCATGCTTCCTCCCCTTCAGTTAGAGTATCGAGAAAAAACCCTTCTGTTCGAAGCGCTAAACGTCGCACGGGCTTTAGCCCCCATTTCGGAAGACATGAAATCCCTTGAGGCAAAGTTGAAACTATCGATTGGGGAGGATGCCCATTCACATGAAACTATGTTTGTTCACGGGAGAATACCTACCCAGGACATCCATCACAGCCAGTGTTGTTATCAACTTGAAGAAGCAGCGCGCAATAAACGCAAAGTCAATATCCTCTATCGCAAAGAAGAGGAACCAGCGCGCCAACTTAGATTGTACCCCTTGGGGATCGTCTATTATTGGGTCCTAGATAATTGGTATCTTGTTGCACAGGATGAACAGGATCAAAAGATTAAAACGTATTTGGTAAATCGGATTTTGGATGTTACCCTGTTAACTGAGTTATTTCCTGAGGTGGAAGGGTTTGATTTACATACATGGTACCAATATGCCTGGGGAGTTTATCGGGATCATAAACCAGTACCTGTGGTCATACGTTTTTATGATCATTATTCGACCTTAAGTCGTGTGCGAGCGGAATTAACCAATCGAGAAACCTGTGTCTTAACAGAGGATGAAGACGGTCTGCTGATGAGAGATCAAGTTGAAGGATTGGATGAGTTAGCGGTTTGGCTTCGAGGGTTCGGCGCGGGGGCAGAGGTTATTGAGCCTTCGTCACTCCGCAAAAAGGTCCTAGAGGAATTTACGCGGCTGCAACAAATATATGGGGGTGAATTTTATGGACTCGATTGAACGAATGGAAAAAATCATGACCTTCATTGAGTCCCATCCTGACGGGGTATCAGGGAGAGAGTTAGCTGATGCTTGCGGTGTTCCGTGGGGTACAATGAAGCAGGATTTGAAAACATTAGCTTTTTCGGTTGAAACCTCGATCCCCTTATTTACAGATCACGATGAAGCGGATGATATCTACGGGGAGGGGCTCTTTCAGCCTGACGTTAAATGGTTCATGGCTACTACAGAAAAGCATTACACTCCTATTCACTTGAACGTACGCGAGGCGGTTGCGATTTTAGGTACACTCGATTTTCTTCAAGAAGAAAATGCTCTGAAAGAAGGGTTAAGGGGGAAAATTCTGTCTGGATTTGACTTGGGAGAGGAAGAAACCTATCGCTATATTAAAGGGGAATTCAGACCTTTGGAACCGATCAAGGGGAAAATATTTCCCCTGATTGAAAACGCAACTCAAAATAGCCAGCGCCTGACGATTGTCTTTAATGGTCGTGTAATGACGGTGGACCCCTTGGGTATCGTCTATTATTCACGTTTAAGACATTGGTATTTGGTTGCTCGACACGGAGATATTATTAAGACCTTCCATATGAACAATATTCAAGAAGTGAAGGAAACCTGTGAATTGTTTATCTATCCGGAAGAATTTTCACTGAAGGAATGGTTAGAACCACGTTGGGGGATGGAATACGGGGAGGTAATTCACGTTAAAGTATGCTTTATTAATCGTGCGCAAACTCTTGCAAAAGTTCGTAAAGATGTTGCCCATCGTTCAAGTAAATTAACAACATTAGAGGACGGATCACTTCTCTTTGAAGATAATATCATTGGGGTCAATGAATTTATTACTTGGGTTC
>JAJYAS010000029.1 GCA_021779415.1 Bacillota bacterium | reverse complement strand
GTGCAAAAGACTGTAAGGGTTTAACCCATCGTGAAGCTGCTGTTCTGCTGGAATGTGATCTGGAAGATGAAACGGAAAAAATGTTTAAACTGGCTAAGGAGATTAAGCAAAAGTTTTATGGCAATCGTATTGTCATGTTTGCTCCTCTATATCTTTCAAACTACTGCATAAACGGTTGTGTGTACTGTCCTTACCACCATAAAAATAAAACCATATCTCGTAAGAAGCTTTCGCAGGAAGATATTGTGCGAGAGGTTATTGCCTTGCAGGATATGGGACACAAGCGCTTGGCTTTAGAAACAGGAGAGGACCCCGTGAACAACCCGATTGAATATGTTCTGGAAAGTATGAAGACCATTTATAGTATTCAGCATAAAAACGGAGCTATCCGTCGTGTCAATGTTAATATTGCTGCAACAACCGTGGAAAATTATCGTAAGCTCAAGGAAGCGGAAATTGGGACCTACATACTTTTCCAGGAAACCTATCACAAAAAAAGCTATGAGGAACTGCATCCCACAGGACCAAAGCACGACTACGCCTATCATACCGAAGCGATGGATCGGGCCATGGAGGGCGGTATTGACGATGTGGGAATCGGAGTTTTATTCGGCTTAAATATGTACCGTTATGACTTTGTCGGGTTGCTTATGCATGCTGAGCATTTAGAGGCAGCAATGGGTGTGGGGCCACATACCATCAGCGTTCCACGCATTCGCCCCGCTGATGATATAGACCCCGATAGCTTTTCGGATGCCATTTCGGATGATATTTTTGCGAAAATTGTGGCGGTTATTCGTATTGCCACCCCTTATACGGGGATGATTATTTCCACCCGTGAATCGAAGACCACCCGCGAACGTGTGCTGGAATTGGGCATATCCCAGATAAGCGGAGGCTCAAGCACCAGTGTTGGCGGATATGTTGAGCCGGAAGCAGAGGATGATAACTCGGCTCAATTCGAAGTAAACGATACCCGCACCTTGGATGAGATTATAAACTGGCTTTTGGAATTAGGCTTTATTCCAAGCTTCTGCACCGCCTGTTATCGTGAAGGGCGTACAGGTGATCGTTTTATGAAACTTGTCAAGGCCGGGCAGATTGCCAACTGCTGTCAGCCTAATGCGTTGATGACACTTAAAGAATATCTGGAAGATTATGCTTCGCCGGATACCAAGAAAAAGGGTGAGGCAGTCATTGAAAACGAGATTCCCCACGTACCCAATGAGAAGGTTCGGGCAATTGCCATAGAGCATTTGAACGAGATTAAGGAAGGAAAGCGAGATTTTCGTTTCTAGCAGCTTTCTTTGTACCAGCCAATTGCCATGAGCAATTGGCTGGTACTTTGGCGGAAATTACCAGACTAAATGCGTGGGAGAAATTCCTGGAGGATATAAAGTGAACTGCAGAATAGAAAAGGACAATATCGGAGAAGGGGAGATTCCGAAAAATAACTATTATGGAATTAACACAAAAAGAGCCCAAGAAAATTTCAACCTAGGGTCGAAAAATGTCAATCTGAAGCTTATCTATGAAATCGCGTTGATTAAAAAGGCTGCAGCCATGGTCAATCAACGCTTAAAGCAATTGACGGAGGAAAAGGCACAGGCCATCATCACGGCCTGTGAGGAAGTGATCGCAGGGAAATTTGATCGGGAATTTATCCTAAGTGCTTTTCAAGGGGGAGCAGGTACATCCACGAACATGAATGTCAATGAGGTCGTTGCTAATCGAGCTATTGAGATCTTAGGTGGAGTAAAAGGCGACTATGACGTTGTACATCCCCTGAATGATGTTAATTTGTCGCAATCGACGAACGATGTTTATCCGACGGCACTGAGAATTGCAGCTATTCATAGGCTCAGAAAATTAAGTAATTCCCTGGCGGAACTTCAGGTAGCTCTACAGGGCAAAGAAAATGAATTTAGTGATGTCCTTAAACTGGGCAGGACTGAGCTGATGGATGCCTTGCCCATGATGCTGGGACAGGAATTTGGGGCGTATGCCAAGGCCATAGAAAGAGACCGCTGGAGAGTTTACAAGGGAGAAGAACGTTTGAGGCAGATTAATCTGGGGGGAACTGCCATCGGCACAGGCATCAATGCTTCTCACGAGTATATTTTCATGATCACGGATACTATTCAGGAGTTAACGGGCTTAGGGTTAGCCCGGTCGGACTATCCCATCGATATAACGCAAAATAGTGATGTTTTTGTCGAGGTATCGGGGCTCTTGAAAGCCTGCAGCACGAATCTGTTGAAAATATCCAATGATTTGAGGTTGTTATCCTCAGGCCCGAAGGGAGGTCTGGGAGAAATAGAGCTTCCTCAGATGCAGGCCGGCTCAACAATAATGCCGGGAAAGGTGAATCCAGTCATACCCGAGATGGTCGGCCAGGTGGCCATGAGAGTCATGGCCAATGATTATGCGATTACGCTGGCCGCTTCTTCGGGGCAGCTTGAACTTAACTCCTTTATGCCTTTGATCGCAGAAAGTTTGCTGGAGTCACTTGAACTGCTGAATCAAGGAGTCACTCTATTCAGAGAAAAGTGCATTGAAGGAATCAAACCTAATATCGAAAAATGTAACGAAACTCTTGAAAAGTCAGCAGCGTTAGCTGCTGCTTTAATTCATCATATCGGGTATGATCAAGCCGCTCATATAGCTAGAAAAGCTTTAAGCGAAGATAAGACAATAAGAGACGTTCTGAAGGAAGAATCTGATTTTCTGGATTCTAAGATTGATGAGATCTTGAATCCATTGGAAGTCACAAAGCCAGGCATACCTGGGAGACGAGTAAAATGATCTTGTGGAGGGATTCGGATGAGTATGAATGAAGCTCCAAGAGGGGTGAGACTCCATTTAGCGCTCTTTGGTAAGAGGAATGCGGGAAAATCCAGTGTGATCAATGCCCTAACAGGACAGGAAACGGCCATAGTATCCGAGGTAAAAGGGACAACGACGGATCCGGTGTTTAAAGCAATGGAGATATTGCCTATAGGACCTTGCGTCATCATCGATACAGCCGGACTTGACGATGTTGGAGAATTAGGAGAGCTCAGGATAAAGAAGACCTTGGAGGTTCTCGATAAAACGGATGTGGCCCTGCTTATTGTCGATATTAAGGCTGGAATGAGCGAAGAGGACCGCGTGATTATTGATAAATTCAACGAAAAGAAGAAGCCAATTCTTGTGGCTTTAAATAAAATGGATACTATTGAAAACAAAAACAACGACCATGAAGGGATAGTAAGCAGTCTTCAAGAAGAACTAAATACTCCGGTCGTTGCGATTTCCGCTCTTAAGAAGCTGGGGATAAAAGAATTGAAGAATGCCATTATCTCAATTATCCCGGAGGATGAAGATACGTTTAAAATTGTCGGGGACTTAATCAACCCAGGTGACTTTGTTGTACTCGTTACTCCGATTGATAAGGCGGCTCCCAAGGGGAGATTAATTCTTCCTCAGCAGCAGACGATACGTGACATCTTGGAAAGTGACGCTATGGCGATTGTCACCAAGGAATACGAACTGAGAGAAACCTTAAGTCATCTGGCTAAAAAACCAAAACTCGTCATCACGGATTCCCAGGTGTTTTTAAAGGTGGCGGCAGATACCCCTAAGGATATTTTAATGACCTCCTTTTCAATCCTATTTGCCAGACAAAAGGGGGATTTAACGGAATTTATCAGAGGGGCTAAAGCAATCGATCAACTTAAAGATGGAGATAAAGTTTTAATAGCCGAAGGGTGTACACATCACAGACAATCGGATGATATAGGGAGTGTGAAGATACCCAGGTGGATCCGGCAGAGAACGGGTAAGCAGATAGAGTTTGACTACTCGGCTGGAGTTACCTTTACGGATGATATCAAGAAATATGCCCTTATCGTTCACTGCGGAGCCTGTATGATGAACAGAGCCGGAATGCTCAGTAGAGTAGCAAATGCTAAAGCTCTAAATGTGCCCATCGTCAACTATGGTATTTTGATCGCCTATGTGCAGGGATTACTGACGAGGGCCCTTGAACCGTTTCCGCTGGCCAAAATGATCTTGGAAGAAAATATATTGGAATGATTCTACTGCAAAAACCTTGAATGCGGGTCAAAAGCAATTTTGCCCGTTCGCACACGCTGCATTTGCTACTCACTTGCCGCTAAAGCTACGATCCACTCGGCCTTCGGTTTAATTTGACAGGTTGGCCTCGGGCGATACTCTCCACAGGAGACTATCGTGCCAAAACCCTTATGTATGACTGCATGTGAACCATTGGCGTGCTTAACGCTTTATCGTCTGCGTTCGCTTACGCAAATTCCGCTTAACGTGCTCTCTCTGCAATATTGCTTTTTGACTTTCTGCAGTGAAATCAGGAATGCGATAATTGAGAGAAGTCAAGTAAGTATAAATTTTCTGAGTGGATTGGGTTTTATAAATCCGATGGGTTAGAGAGGGAACAATTTGTGAATAAGAAGCAGAATTTGCTAGAGAAGGTCTATCAAACAAACGATCTTACAAAAGAAGAAATCACAGATCTGCTGGAAACCATAACTCCTGAAGATAGAGAGATCCTCTATGGCTATGCACTCAAGACGAAACAAGCGTATTACGGAAATAAAATATACTTAAGAGGGCTGATCGAGTTCTCGAACATTTGCAGGCAAGATTGCTTGTATTGCGGAATCCGTGCTTCCAATGCTAAGGTGGAGCGCTATCGCTTAACCCCGGGAGAAATCTTAGCTTGCTGTGATGAAGGGTACGCATTAGGATATCGGACGTTTGTCTTGCAAAGTGGAGAAGACCTTTGGTTTACAGAGGAAATTCTCCGTTCTTTGGTTCGCGAGATCAAACGACGTTATCCAGAGGTAGCCATCACGTTATCGATCGGCGAGCGGAGAGCGGAAACCTATCAAAGCCTCTTTGCCTCCGGTGCAGATCGCTTTTTGATGCGTCACGAAACGGCTTCGAAAGAACTGTATGAAAAATTACATCCGACGATGCTCTTTGAAGATCGCCGGGCTTGTTTGAAGGCTTTGAAGGAGATTGGTTACCAAGTGGGAGCTGGATTTATGGTGGGGCTTCCCGGACAGACACGCGCTGATCTGGCAGAAGATCTGCGCTATTTGAAGGAATTCCGTCCGGATATGATCGGGATTGGACCCTTTATTCCTCACAGCGAGACCCCGCTGGGTGCCGAAAAGGGCGGAACGATCGAAGATACGTTAGTGATGGTGGCTCTGGCACGGCTCCTTATTCCTGAGAGCCTTATTCCGGCAACGACTGCTCTTGGCACTCTGCATCCTCAAGGCAGGGAGATGGCCTTGAAAGCGGGCGCTAATGTTTTGATGCCGATTATTACTCCCACATCCGTAAGAAAACAATACGCACTTTATGAAAACAAGATTTGTGGGGATGATCATCCCGAAGATTGCCGATATTGCATTGAGCGTAGAATTAAGTCGGTGGGCTTTGAAGTGGATCTGGGCAGAGGAGATAGTCAGCAGTTTATCTCGCGGGGAACAGACACAGAGTTCCTATAAAGTACGGCATAAAATATCCGCATTATAAGTTTCTAAATCTAAGAAAAGCCCCGCAAATAGTGCGGGGCTTTGAATTATTTTCCTTTGTTCGAAGGGACCAAGGCATAGGGACCATAGTGGAATAAACGCATACCCAATTGACTTATGGGCTTTAAAAGAGGACTAACAGCCCACATGACTCGAGCGCTCAGAAGTCCGACGATGGCTCCGGCGATGACGTCTGTAGGCCAATGAACTCCAGTGTAGACACGGGCAACTGCCACAAGGATTGCTAAGGTGGTAAAGCTATAACTTACCCAACGATCAGAGTTTTTCCAGGATCCTGCTGCGAAAGCGAAACTGCCCGAGACATGATCACTGGGAAACGAGGCATCAATCGAGTGAGGAATGAGTTGGGTGAACGATCCTTTAGGGAGGGAAACAAAGGGACGGGGTCGAAACCAAACATGAGATATGAGAACATTCATCAGTAAGGCGAGTATTCCGGAAAAGCCCGCCACGATCAGGGCGTGTCGACGGTTACCCTCAGATTCGGGCATGGTAAACCAAGCAACCAGAAACAAAAGACCGTAGAGTTCCAAGGCGTATTGAGCGGTAAAGGACATAAATTTATCGAGTAAGGGTACATGTCCTGCCCACTGGTTGATCAAATGGTAGCCAAAGAGATCGAATGAATTCATGATATATCCTCCTTATATTTGGGAACTGGATTGCCTTCCACATATAGAGACGAAGTTGCTTTGCAAAAGGTTCGCGAACTTTTTATAAAGTTTCTTCGTCTTACTATTTGAGGATTATGACAAGACATTATTAATAACTCAGGTGGTTCGATTATAGAAAGCGTTTCATTAATGGACATGATATGATGGTAAAGTAGAATTGGGTTGAACGGAGATACAACTGCGAGGAATTTGCTAAGAGGGGACGAACTGATGCTGTGAACATGACAGAGTTAGAGTTGATTGAAAGCGTTCGTTCAGGAAATGAGGAAGCATTTTCCCGCTTGCTTAAGCAATATACCCCTTATGTTTATCGCACTGCGTTGGTACTATTGCACGATGGACATGAAGCAGAAGACGTCGCGCAGGAGATCTTTCTGAAAGTTTATCGCTCAATTAGTGATTTACAGGATGTACGAGCGTTTAATTCTTGGTTCAAGCGGATAATTACCAACAGTTGCTTAGACCGGTTAAGAAAACAGAAACCGACCCCGATTCCTGACGCGGAATTAGACCTGATCCTGGAGAAAAACCCTCAAAAATGGGATCAGCGGTTAGAGATGCAAGAGGCTGTCCAACAATTGATTCCAGAGTATAGAGAAGCATTAATGCTCAGAGAATGGCAGGGCTATGATTATCAGGAAATTGCAAACATGCTCTCTATTCCCCTAGGAACAGTAAAATCCAGAATTCATGGTGCGAGGGTGCAACTACGCAAGATTCTTTCGGATTAAACGGTAAAGGAGCGAAAAACATGAATTGTTCTGAATGCACGTCCCAGATTTCTGAATATCTTGATGGGGAATTGCCGGTCTTAAAAGAAACGATAATTAGGGATCATTTGCTGTCTTGTCCGGATTGCCAAGGATGGGCTGATGAACTTCAGGAGCTTAGCTTCCAAATCAAACAAGCTATGAACAGTATTCCTGTTCCCTCTGATTTGGAAGAACGAATATTGGCCTCGATCCGGAAAGAGCACAGAATGGCTCACAAGCAAGTACGCTGGACTGGTCTTGCACTTATCGTTCTGGTGGTTCCAATCCTTTCACTATTCTCTCCGTTTTTGCTGAGTGTACTCCGCTTGTTTTATAAGACAACCTCCGTATTAATGCATACCTGGTTGACACTCATCACGCTTGTTATGCCTCCGGTACTTGGGCTGGGGATCGCATTGGCCGTAGTTTTCCTCGCGGTCCTTGGTGTGTACTTCCTACGAGCTTTGTTCAAAGGATTTCAATTTGAGGAGGTGTTGTCATGATGAAGAAGAAAAAAAAAGGCCAGTTAATAATGTTAGCTTTTCTGACGGGGATCTTTCTGATGATGGCGCCGTTGTCAGCTTTTGCAGATACGTTGCTCACTCAGATGGGGGGGGATCCGGTTGTGGTTCCCCGAGGACAGATAATTGAGAATGTCCTGGCGGTGGGTTCTGATGCCCGAATTGGTGGCACGGTTAAGGATATTGTTCTCGTCATCAATGGGGATACTTATCTTGAACCAGATTCTCAAGTTGATTTGGTCATCGATCTAGGTGGAGATGTGCATAATTCCTCCCAAAGACCAGCTAAAAAGGGTATTTTGGCCTTGAATTTCTCCTTGAAACTCATCAATAACTTTTTGCTTGCAGGAGCGGTGGTGGCTGGATTTTGGTTTTTAAGGTTTATGGGGAGTTTGTTGGGGATTATTTTGCTCACTTGTTTAGGCTTTCTGCTGAGAAATTACCTAAGACAATACTCGAGACGATGTGAAGAGTTGTTAGCTTCTTCTGCTACCCGCATATTTGGGATTGGTACGGCTGTCTCGCTGGTTTGCCTTGCCCTCATTATACTTCTCTCTCTGACCGTGATCGGTATCCCTCTGGCTTTTTTGTTGCTTATTGCCAACCTAATAGCTGTCGTTTTTGGCATCGTTCCGATCATGGAATATATAGGGGAGAAGTGGTTGTCCGTAAAACTATTAGAATACCCAGTATTGACGAGCCTTCTAATTGAAGCAATCTTTTTCGTGGCCTTAGTCAATCTTCCATTGATCGGGATTCTCTTCTTAGTAGGGGCAGGAATCATGGGGCTAGGGCTCGTCTGGACGCTCCTTTGGTTGCGGTATAGGCGACCAAAGAAATTAGTATAGATCAGAGCGTTAGTTTTGTATACCCAAAGGATAAGAGGGAATGCTGCAAAAAGAGAGGGGTACGCATGAAACCGAACCAGATAATTGAATTGGATTATGTTTTTCAAGCGATTAACGCTGGTATTATTGTGATTAATGATCAAGATTTAGTCTGTTATTGTAATCCAGTTGCAGCTCACTTAATTGGATTAGGGATGCTAACTAATTTTCTAGATTCAATCTCTCGCCCAAACGGCGGAACAGTTACAAGGCTTGGCAGAAAAGCTCTAAGTTTGTTGGAACCAAGGATTAGAGGAGTCTAGTCTTAGGAAAAGATAAGGACCCTAGAACAGTAGCGTGAACGCGTGGCTACTGTTCTAGGGCTTTTTGTTGTGGCAGCTTATACTTGCACTTGCTCAAGCCATTTTTTAGTGACCTTGCATTTGACAATATTCCCTTTTTCATCAGGTCCTTGAAGTATGATTTTCTCTCCAAATAACCAGTCTAATAGCCCTGTCGAAAATCGCATAAGGTAAAGCTCCCTTCAAATCAAATAAGTGCTATGTTCGATTGACCTTAGGGTCTAGAATCACAAGATTTAGTCTACACCATAAAACTTAAGAGAACCTTAGAAAGTTGTGAATTAGAGTAGAGCTGTTCTCCATATCAAAGAAGGGATATTTCAGTTAAGACATACATAAATAATTACGAGTTACGGTTTCAAAATAGATTTCCAAAAATAAATTTTTCACAAAGGAGGTAATGTTAAGAATATATAGAATTTGTTATTAATTCAGAAATATTAAACGAGGAGGATAAGGATTTAACAATCTTTAGAGAGAAGGGGGGTAAGGAGGTATGTCAGGACTTATACTTGTTTATACAGGGAATGGGAAGGGGAAGACCACCGCTGCTTTGGGGTTGAGTATGAGAGCCCTTGGTCACAACCAGACCGTTGGATTTCTACAATTCATGAAAGGGAGTAAGGATTACGGAGAAGTAAAGATATCCTCCCTGTTACCCAATTTTACATTGGTTCAATCGGGACAGAAATCCTTTGTATCGTATGAAAATCCTGATCCCATTGATATTCAAATGGCTCAAGATGGGCTTAATCTTGCAAGGCGTTGGTTCGAAGAGGATAAGTTTGATCTTATTGTTCTTGATGAAATTTTAGTCGCAGTGGCCTATCGATTAATAACTGTTGCCCAAGTCTTAGAATTAGTCCGACAGCGACCACTTCATCTCAATTTGGTTTTGACGGGTCGATATGCCGCACCTGAGATTGTGGAAATCGCGGATACCGTCACCGAAATGACTGAACAAAGGCATGCTTATCAACGAGGGGTCGAAGCAAAGGCAGGGATGGAATTTTGAACAGGGAAGCACTTGATCAATGGATAGCACGCCTTTTTGAACGAGATCGTAGAGCAACCGCTAAACTCATATCATGGGTTGAAGACGGGGTTGAGCGAGCGTATATTATGCGTGCTGTCTTAAAACAAACTGGACATCAAATGGTCGTTGGCATAACGGGTCCTCCGGGCGCGGGGAAAAGCTCGTTGGTTGAAGCCTTGACTAAACTTTATCGTGCTAAAGACGAGAGAGTGGGGATTGTAGCAGTCGATCCCAGTAGCCCGTATACTGGCGGGGCCATTTTGGGGGATAGGATTCGGATGCAAGCCCATGGGACAGACAGAGATGTCTTTATTCGAAGCATGGGAACTCGTGGACACCTTGGAGGGGTGACGCGTTCAACATCCGATATATTGCGCATTTTAGAGGGTGGAGGGTATGGACGACTCCTTTTAGAAACGGTGGGAGTAGGTCAGTCCGAACTTGAAATTATGCAGATGGCAGATACCGTCGTGGTGGTGCTTAACCCCGGAACAGGGGACGGAATTCAGGCCATCAAAGCTGGAATTATGGAAGTCGCGGATGTGTTCGTTATTAATAAATCGGATTTGCCAGGGGCCGAACGCATGAAGAACGACATCGAAATGATGTTGAACTTGAGTTGTGATGGAAAGTCTTGGCGACCGCCTGTCGTTTTAACCAGTGTCATTAGCGAAAACGGATTGGACTTATTATACGAAAAGATTGAGGCCCATCGCGCATATTTGCTCGAATCTGGGCAGAGAGATGAGCACCGCAAAGAACGTCTCCGACTGGAAGTATGGCGTCAATGGGAAGATGAAACTCGTGCAGCTTTCGAGAAGGTATGGGAAGCTGCAACTCTAAAATGGGGAAGTTTAGACAGTGAAGATCCCTACGAACTAGCTAAGTTGTTATGGGATGAGCGTTTTAAAGGAGGATGAGTAAGATGAGTGATAACTTCTTGCGCTGGAAAGCGAACTATGACGCTCAGAGGGAACCAAAAGGACCGTGCTCCACGGTGTGTAGTATTCCGATCGATCCGCTTTATGCACCGGGGCATACAGCGGACATTGAGTACGAACGAGATTTGGGGAATCCTGGCGAGTATCCCTATACACGCGGAGTTCGGCCCAATATGTATAGAGGGCGACTCTGGACGATGCGGATGTTTGCGGGGTTTGCCACAGCCATAGAATCAAATGAGAGGTATAAGTATTTACTCAGTCAAGGGCAAACTGGTTTGAGTGTGGCTTTTGATATGCCTACGATCATGGGGTATGATTCGGATCACCCGCGTGCCTATGGAGAAGTTGGACGGGTTGGGGTGGCAATCGATTCGCTTCAAGATATGGAAACCTTGTTCAAAGATATTTCACTTGATAAGGTTAGTACCTCCATGACGATCAATGCGCCTGCTTCTATTATTTGGTCCATGTATGTTGTTGCCGCAGAGAAGCAGGGTATTCCCGCTAATAAGTTAACCGGAACAATTCAAAATGATATTTTGAAGGAATATATTGCCCAAAAGTCCTGGATATTCCCTCCAGATCCATCGATGCGTCTGATAACGGATATTTTCAAGTTTTCCAAAGATAATGTGCCCAAGTGGAATACCATTAGCATTAGCGGCTACCATATTCGGGAAGCTGGGGCAACGGCATTGCAAGAATTGGCCTTCACTCTCGCTGATGGATTTGCTTATGTTGAGGCAGGCATTAAAGCGGGTTTGGATGTGGATGACTTTGCTCCACGGCTATCCTTCTTCTTTAATTCACATACGGATTTCTTCGAAGAAATTGCGAAGTATCGTGCTGCTCGCCGGATCTGGGCACGTCATATGAAGGAAAAGTATGGAGCGAAAAAGGAAGAGAGCCTACTCCTACGGTTCCATACCCAAACCGCGGGGTGTTCCCTCACGGGTCCACAACCGGAAAATAACATCGTGCGAACAGCTTATCAAGCGATGGCTGCCGTTTTAGGGGGAACCCAATCGTTACACACAAATTCCATGGACGAAGTCTTGGCGTTGCCCTCGGAAAAAGCAGTTCAGATTGCTCTTCGAACGCAACAAGTTTTGGCCTATGAAACGGGTGTCGTAAATACCATCGATCCTCTGGCTGGTTCGTATTTCGTGGAGACTTTTACCAATCAAATGGAAGAAGGCGCTGAAGAGTATTTCCGTAAAATTGATGAATTGGGTGGGGTTCTGGGTGCGATTCGAGAGAATTTCTTCCAGCAGGAAATTGCGGATGCAGCTTACCGCTATCAACAAGAGATTGAAAGTAAAGACCGGATTATTGTAGGTATTAATGACTTTGTCAATGAGGAAAAGGACAAGATTGATTTATTGAAAATTGACCCTGAAGTCGAGCGCTCCCAAGTAAGCAGGCTTACCGCTTTAAAACAAAGCAGGGATAACATCAGGGTACAGACGACGTTGGCAGATTTGAAGGTTGCAGCTCAAGGATCCGATAATCTGATTCCGAAGATTATGGACGCAGTACGGGCCTATGCTACTGAGGGTGAGATGATAGCAGTCCTCAAAGAAGTCTTTGGGGAGTATCGGGAACAAGCCGTATTTTAGAACAGTGTGGGAGGGAACGTTATGAATAAGACTCGAATACGTGTCCTAGTGGGTAAACCGGGATTGGACGGACATGACCGGGGTGCTAAAGTGATAGCCCGGGCACTGCGTGATGCCGGAATGGAAGTCATATACTCCGGACTGCATCAAACTCCAGAACAAATCGTGGAAGCGGCGATCCAAGAGGATGTCGATTTAATTGGAATCAGTGTTCTGTCTGGAGCGCACATGACGATCTTTCCGAGAATCAAGGAACTACTGAAAGAGCAGAATGCTGAAGACATTTTACTGATGGGCGGGGGGACAATTCCTGAGGAAGATATCGTTTCTCTTATCGATGATGGGCACGCGGAGGCGTTATTTACCCCGGGTGCAACCACAACTGAGATTGTGAGCTGGATTAACGAGAAGTTAGCGGGTAAAGATGAAGTTGGTTGACAGACATAAGGGATTATAAAGAAGGCGCTCGTCAGAAATTGACGGGCGCCTTCTTTATAATCAGCTGCGTTGTATCTTTTACCATTGACT
>JAJYAS010000698.1 GCA_021779415.1 Bacillota bacterium | reverse complement strand
AAGCATCCGCCGTTCAATACTTAAGGAATCTGGCATAACCACAATTAACCGATAACCGCGAGCAGCAGCAATCATGGCCAGACCGATTCCCGTATTTCCACTTGTCGGTTCAATAATCGTCCCTCCAGGACGAAGTATTCCACGCTTTTCTGCATCCTGAATCATCCCCCAGGCAATTCGGTCTTTAACGCTCCCGCCCGGGTTAAAATATTCGACTTTCACATAAACATTTGCCATTCCTGGCTTAACTATCCGTTGTAAACGGATCAAAGGAGTCTGCCCTATTAAATCCGTAATTGAATTAACGACTTGCATTATTAAATACCCCATTTCATATCAGTTTACTATGCTTTAATAATAACAATTCATTGTCCCTTTGTCAAACAATCTACCCTTTGACTCGTTCCTCGACTTCCGTTACTAAGGCCTCAATTTGATGGGGTAATGGGGTACGTTGAATTCCTACCAGGAAAATATTTCCACGTTGTATAGGCAGCACAATTTTATCCGCTTTACTTGCCGAAATCGCCATAGCTATTGTCGCGGTAACCTCTCCTAATAATCCATGCACCATCATAATTGCCAGCGAGCCCACAATCATATCCACTCGCTCGACATTGTAACAAATTGCCGCTTCTCCGGAAGCTCCCTCGGTGGCCCCAGCGCGAACCATGGCACCAGTTGCCAGGGCATTAGTTCCTAAAGCAAGAATATCCAACTCAGGCATTTTTTTGCGTAACTGCTCTACAATATGTTTACCAATGCCTCCGCCCTGTCCATCAATGACTGCTATCCGCATAATACCCTCCTGATTTCTACTTAACAAATACGGGGAAGGTGTTCACCTTCAAGCATGCCAACAATTCGTTTTCCCCCGAGAGGAGTTTCTAAAAGAACGAGCCCAGACTTTCCTTCTTGAACTTCCCCGATCCGTCTAGCCTTGCGCCCTAGTGGGTGGGTTCGCATGGTTTGGAGAACTTCCTCCATTGCTTCAGGAGCCACGATCACTAAGACTTTCCCTTCATTTGCTAAGTACAGGGGCTCAAGACCTAACATTTCACAAGCTCCTTTTACGCTTGGGGAAAGTGGAAGTTGTTCCTCTACCAAGAGCATACTTAAGCCGGCCTGGCCAGCTATTTCATTGAGTGTTGTCGCTACGCCCCCACGGGTAGGGTCCCGCATACATTTAACGCCCGGCCCATAAAAAGCGTCGATAAGTCCATTTAAAGGCGCACAATCACTGACAACCGGGGTTTCAAATTCAAGCCCTTCTCGCTCGGATAAAATTGCAATCCCATGATCCCCAATCGTTCCGGTAATCAAGATCTGATCCCCTGGCCGAATTTGCTCAGGGCCCACTAAACGATCTGTAATATACCCAATCCCGGTTGTGTTTATGAAAATCTTGTCTGCACTCCCTCGTTCCACAACTTTTGTGTCCCCACAAACAATCGAGACGCCTGCCTCAGCGGCTGTCACCGAAATACTTTCAATAATCCGTTCCAGCACAGTCATGGGTAAGCCTTCTTCAAGGATTAGGGCCAGCGTTAAAAACTTTGGGAGTGCGCCACTGACAGCAAGATCGTTGACCGTTCCACAGACTGCAAGCTTGCCAATATTTCCTCCCCGAAAGAACAAGGGAGAAACCACGAAGGAATCTGTTGTGATTGCTAATTGCTCTCTACCCGGCAATAAAGTAGCATCATTCATTTGATCAAGGTAAGGATTTCCTAAGTATTTCTGAAAAAGAGTACGGATTAATTCATGACTAAGCCGCCCACCACTGCCATGGGCCATCATAATGCGTTCCATTCTTAATCCACACTCCTTTGCGAGTATCTGTGATAAGCGGCACAAGACCCTTCAGTCGACACCATACAAGGTCCAACAGGCTTCATTGGTGTACAATGCCGGGCAAATAAAGGACATTCCGTTGGATAAATTAACCCTTTTAAGACGTCCCCGCAACGACAACCGGGAGTTTCCTGGGAATGAAAAACTGGCAGTGCAAACTTTCGAGCTGCATCCCATGCGCCGTAATCCTCTCTTATACCCAGGCCACTTTGAGGGATTAAACCCATGCCACGCCAAAACGTATCGATCGGCTCAAAGACTTTTTCAATGAACTGCTTCGCATGAGGATTTCCTTCTGCTCTAGCAACACGTTGATACTGAATTTCAATTTCCGAGCGACCCTCTGAACGCTGTCTAAGCAGCATAACAATTCCCTCGAGAATATCCAGTGCTTCAAAACCTGTCACAACACCCGGTTTGCCATAATCTTTAGCCATAAACTCAATCGGCTCAGTTCCAATAATTGAGCAAACATGTCCTGGGTCGAGAAAAGCATCGACAACAAGTTGATCGTCCTCAGCCAACATTTTTAAAACAGGAGGAACCACTTTGTGCATAGATAGTACACTGTAATTGCTTAACCCCTCGCGTTTGGCAATTTCTATACTCACTGCAACAGTTGGGACCGTAGTTTCAAATCCAATCCCTAAAAACACAACTTGTTTATCCGGGTTTTGACGAGCTAACTCTAAAGCATCTTGGGTAGAATAGACGACTCGAACATCTGCCCCTTCGGCCCTTAACTCCTGGAGGTTTTTTTTCGTACCCGGTACTCGAATCATATCCCCAAAGGTTACTGTCATAACATTCGGTTGGGCAGCCAAATAGAGATAACGGTCAATATCACTGTTATCTGTCACACAGACTGGACAACCTGGTCCCGAGATTAAACGAATCGTCTTAGGTAACAACTCGCGGAGAGCATTTTTCGCGATAGCCACGGTATGTGTTCCACAAACTTCCATGATGGAGAATGGACTTTGAGCTAAGGTCCGAATCTCAGCGAGGAGGACATCCGCCTTATCCATTAACTCGTTATTGCTCTTCTTCATAGGCCTTTGCCACCTCCAATAAAAGTCCTTCAGTTTCTTTGGCACTTTCATCATCAATGATGCTGATAGCAAATCCGGCATGAATCAACACATATTCGCCAATCAAAACCTCTGGAACCAAGTCGATACTCACTACCCGTTCATTTCCCATCA
>JAJYAS010000697.1 GCA_021779415.1 Bacillota bacterium | reverse complement strand
CCTGAAAATAATTAATTCAGTAAAGCATGTTTTCGTAGACGTATGGTTAAAGTAACTACAAGGTTCCATAATTGAGGAGGGTAATCGATGGATAAATTGGATAAACTGCATGAGACACAGGAGAAAGCCGAACAAAATAAAAAGCATCAAGGTAAAGGAAATCCAAGCAAAAATTTGCCCAATAAGCAGCACGGTACTAATAAATAACCCTTCACGAAACCATGATCTTTTACGATCATGGTCTTTTTTATGCCACTTCTACCTTACTCCCACTCAATCGTTCCGGGAGGTTTGGAGGTGATGTCATAGACAACACGATTAACCCCTTGCACTTCGTTCACAATCCTCGAAGATATACTTTGCAGGAGTTCATACGGAAGCCTTGCCCAATCAGCTGTCATGGCATCTTCGCTGGTGACCGCTCTCAGGATGATGGGATACTCATAAGTACGCCCATCTCCCATTACGCCGACGCTTTTAATTGAAGGGAGGACGGCAAAACTTTGCCACAGATCACGATACATTCCTGAACGACGAATTTCTTCCAAAATGATAGCATCCGCTTCCCGTAAAATGTCCAGCTTCTCACGGGTCACTTCTCCTAGAATTCGAATAGCCAGTCCCGGTCCCGGGAACGGTTGACGCCAGACTATCTCTTCACTCATCCCCAGTTGAATTCCGAGTTCTCTCACTTCATCTTTAAAAAGCATCCTCAACGGTTCGATCAATTCAAATTCTATATCGTCCGGCAACCCGCCGACATTGTGATGACTCTTAATCGTTTCCGCTGTTTCTGTCCCGCTCTCCACAATATCCGGATAAAGTGTCCCTTGGACCAAGAAATCAACTTTACCAAGTTTTAACGCTTCAACTTCAAATACGCGGATAAACTCATTGCCGATCGCTTTGCGTTTCGTCTCAGGGTCGGATACCCCTTCGAGCTTTTGCATAAACCGTTCATGGACATCTACAAACACTAAATTAAGCTGAAATTGCTCTGTGAAGATCTTTTTAACCTGTTCTGCTTCATTCTTACGCATGAATCCATGATCAACAAAGACACAAGTCAATTGATTCCCTATTGCCCGATGCACCAAGGCGGCTGCAACTGAAGAATCGACTCCCCCACTTAAAGCACATAAAACATGCCCCTTGCCGACCTTAGCTCGGATCTCAGCGATTTGTAACTCGATGAAGGACTCCATCGTCCAGTCCCCAACGCAACCACAAATATCGTAAAGGAACTTTTCTAATATAGCTTGTCCATCCGGGGTATGTTTTACTTCCGGATGAAATTGCACGCCATAAAAATGCCGCTCCACATCCATCATTGCTGCGACCGGGGTATGCCCTGTATGTGCTGCGACCTTAAAGCCCTCGGGTAAGGTCTTCAGAGAATCACCATGACTCATCCAACACGGACGTTCTCCGCTCAAGCCTTCCCATAGACCCGTTGCATCATCAACCGTAAGGATTGCATTTCCATATTCACTCGCTTCTGGATGTTCAACAGTTCCACCCAATTGTTGGGCCATGAGTTGCATTCCATAGCAAATTCCCAGAATAGGAATCCCCAAGTTATAAATCTCAGGATCCACTTTGGGTGCATTTGCCTGATTGACACTTGCCGGGCCACCCGAGAAGATAATGCCCTTGGGCTGACGAGCCCGAATCTCCTCAACGGAAGTCTTATAAGAGATCATTTCCGAATACACATGCGCTTCGCGCACACGCCGAGCTATTAATTGATTATACTGTCCTCCGAAATCCAAAACCAAAACGACTTCTTGTGTCACGTTAACTCATCACCATTTCCTATAAAGATTAGATTCCAATTATGTGGAATGACCATGGATGGCGCACTAATTTACCTCATAGGCTTCTTGCTTCAAGATACCAACATAGGGCAAATTCCGGTACTCTTCGTTGAAGTCGAGACCATATCCCACCACAAATTCATCCGGAATCGAAAACCCATTGTAATCTGGGAAGACATCCACTTGCCGTCGGGCAGCCTTGTCAAGTAGAGTAACTACCTTTACGCTCAAAGGATTCCGTGCTTTCAAGTTCTCTTTTAAATATTTTAACGTCAACCCTGTATCCACGATATCCTCCGTAACCAAAATGTGAACATCTTCAACACTTCGTTCTAAATCCTTGAGGATTCGCACAACACCAGAAGACTGAGTTGACATTCCATAGCTCGACAACGCCATAAAATCATAGGCAAGAGGCAATTTGATCTCTCGTATGAGATCCGCCATAAACGGAACCGCCCCTTTTAGAATTCCCAGAACCAAGATTTTCTTCCCTTCGTAATCTCGGGTAATTTCTGCACCCAATTCAGCGACGCGTTTTTTTAAGTCTTCTTGGGAAATTAAAACGCTTGCAATATATTCTTCCACTATGTACACCTCCGCTAATAAACATATGTCAAAACTATATCAGAGGAATGTCGAATGTGCAAATTAAATTAAAGGCAGGAATACCCCTACTACTGGGTTTATCCTGCCCCGTTTACACGCCCTAAATGTCCGGTGTTTGTATAGTCATCTTCTTTCCAATATCCTTAAACTCAAGTGTCATCGTCATGGGGTCGGCCTTAGCTTTATTTTTCGCTTCAATCGTGGCTTTCACGAGCATCTTATCAGATTTGCGAATATAAAGCGTATACTGGAAATCGGTCCAAAATGCCTCCATCATTTGATTCTGCACACTAGGTTTTAATTGACACACCCATACTCTGTCTCCATTCACTTTCTCCTGACCGCTAAGCATCACCTCCCCGAGCTCTTTCATTTGTAGCGATGACAGGGGGTTGAGCTCCGCCAGAAAGACCTCCTGTGCCGCTGGAGCATTAGCAAACCTAATCCACTTCTTACTAAAGGGATCTTTACTATAGGTAGAATCTCCGATTTTGATCATCTCTACTTCGCTTCCCGTCATCTGCCCTAAGACTCGTGAATTTCCCCCTTCTTTTTCTCCCTGAATCTTAGTGAGAACCCGATCTTTTCCCTCAACCCATTGATGCTGGGTCAAACTGTAGCGAAAAGAGGTCGCTGAGTTCA
>JAJYAS010000696.1 GCA_021779415.1 Bacillota bacterium | reverse complement strand
CCCCTTCTTCATTGCTAGTAATGCAATGTAAGAGAGATACTCCGCCCTCGTTTAAAAGTGATTTAACCGCCGAAAAATATTCCTCTAAATGTTCCTTCCCCACGTGCTCAATCATTCCAACGCTTAGTACCCGGTCAAAAGTTTTGTCCCTTAATTCTCGGTAGTCTACGAGCTGGACTTCAACAAGATCCTGGAGACCCTCTTCTTGAATTCTTTCGAGGACCCGCGTATATTGTTCGGAACTAAGCGTGATACCAAGAGCTTTAACCTGATAATTTTTAGCTGCAGTTAAAATAAGTTCACCCCACCCACAGCCGATATCCAGTAAAGTTTGTCCAGGCTTTAAGTTAAGTTTGCCTAGAATATGATCGACTTTGTTCTTTTGAGCGTGAGTTAAGCTGTCTTCTGGCGTTTTAAAATATGCACATGAGTAAGTCATAGTCTCATCCAACCATAAACGATAAAAATCATTTCCAATATCATAGTGAAATTGTACATTCTCTTTACTCTTACGAATATTGTTGGATATGATTTTCGCCCATTTAACATAGGCACTTTTATGGAGATAACTATCCTGTTTGTTATAGAGGGATTCGATGACTTTCTGGACGCTTCCTTCAATATCAATCTTCTTTTGCATATACCCTTCGCCAAAAGCTAAAGACAGGTCACTAATAACATCTGTTTTGTCAATCGGTTCGTTGAAATTGATCCGGAACTGAGCCTTCTCCCCTCCATAATTAACGACATCTCCATCCCAAAACTTAACTTCACATGGATCTGTAAAAAGGTTTTTCATAAAGTTTTGGTAAAATGTTTTTTCAATGCTCATCATTTATGCCTCCTAAAAAATTTATACCTAATAATATGTATTAAAATAAATTTTTTATTCTTCCTGTTGAGCGGGGAGGCCATCCTGAATACACTTAATTCCTATGCCTAGAAGTTAATATCTTTATGATTGAACAAACCAATCTATTAAACGCCGGGCTATACTTCCATTACCAGGTATCAGCGGGAGTTGCTCTACTTTAAACCACCCCGCATCCAAGATTTCATTATTGTCTATCGTTATGTCCCCACTAGCATAATCAGCGGTAAAACCTACCATTAGAGAATCAGGGAAGGGCCAAGGTTGACTGCCAAAATAGTTAATATTTTTGACTTCCAAGCCCACCTCTTCTCTGACTTCCCTTTGTACGCACTCTTCAAATGTTTCCCCTGGCTCCACAAAACCGGCCAAAACACTATAGAAGCCAGCTTGAAAACGGCTCCCTTTTGCTAGTAAAATTTCCTGACCCCTAGTAATGGCCACGATAATTGCTGGAGAAATCCGCGGATAGTTAACCAACCCACAAGAAGGACAAAGCTTAGCTCGTTCATCTATCTTATTTTCCGTCTGAGCTCCGCATTGGCCGCAAAACTGATGGGTACGATCCCAATGTAAAATTTGAGAAGCTTTACCCGCTAAGAAAAATAGATCTTCCGGAATTTGTCCGAGCAAACGCCTCAAATTGTTCAACGTTATAGCTTCGGATACAACCGTATCCGGGCTAAGTTCAGCAACATAACAAGTACGTCCTTCAACTTGACCAAGATATTGCCTTCTTACCAACTTCTCGCTTAACTGATGCAACTCAAGGTCTGGTAACGTAAATTGCACGTTATCTTTTATAGTAAGAATTTTGTTCCCTCTAAATAGCAACCAATAGACAGTTGCATCTTCATCACCTTTGCAACACACTAGGCATTCCTCTTTTCTAGGTTTGAAAGTTGCTCTTCTATTACAATCCTTATTTTTTCCATTCTCTTAAAGTAACAAAAGCGGCTAAAAGCATAATACAAAAATCTCTAGCTACGTGATAGAAAGTAATTTTTTCTGGTCCACTAAAGCCAAAACATCCGCACCCATAAGGCAGTATATTACTATAATTTAGGATTACCTGTATAAAGAAAAACAAGGAGAGCAAAAACAAAAGCCCGCTGGAAAATTTTGTTTTCCAATTCAAAATCAAAGATAAGCCAGCCAATATTTCAACCCAAGGAAATACAATAGCAATCAATAATGCTAGTACCTCCGGCAAAAATGAGTAATATGCCAATATGGTAACTTTTAAAAGGTAAAGATTAAAAATCTTGCTTCCACCAGCTAATATGTAAATAACTGCTAACAATACTTTGAAAATCAACTTATTCCACCTGTTTCTCTAAAGAAGTTCTTATACTCATCGACTGTTTTTAAGCCTCCCGTAATACCTTTGATCAGTTTATGATTACCATATACAAAAATTGATGGAGTCCCCTGTACCTGGAGGTCTTTGCGTAAGTATTCAAATTTTTGTAGATCTACTTTTACAATTTTCTTGTTCATAAGTTCTCCTACTGCCTCGATCAATTTAGGCTCAGACTCAATACATTGAACACAGGTAGGCGAATAGAAATATACATAAAAGTTCTCTCCATCGTCTATCATTTGTTGTAACTGATTAGGAGTAATATCTGGTATCTGAGCTGTTTTGAACATTCGTGACTGCCATAAGTAAATTCCAAGGGATAAACAAATTCCAACTATAAATATTATAATAAATGCTTTTTTCATAATTATCCTTTTCCTATAATTTTTAATTTACACTTTTAATCAAATTTCTAGATTATCCTTTTTCCTATAGGCTATGCCTGCAAACCTAGCAACTACGTTCTTTTCCTCATCATATATGTCAACATTACTCATAAGTTCATCCTTTCTTGGCATTATCGAGAGATGGAACCTTGCATATTCAAAATGGCCCGCATTCCTCTGCTGCGGGCCATTATAGAATCTAACCTTAAAACGACGTAAAAGTTATACCGCTTCATGAACTTCTTTCACATCAGTGGCTAATTCAGGCATCTTTTTCGTTACCTTAACCTTAGTAATTCTAAAACCGATCACTTCAATTACCTCAAAATGAAACCCATCAAAATAAATGGTATCCCCTTTATTGGGTCTTCGACCTAACCTAGAGAAAACATATCCACCAATTGTAGACACGGTTTCTTCCTCAAGCTCAATACCCAGAAGTTCAGATA
>JAJYAS010000695.1 GCA_021779415.1 Bacillota bacterium | reverse complement strand
CCTTTTTGGGAAACTCTGGATCGGCCAGCAGGGATCGGGCCATACCAATAAAGTCTGCCTTACCCTCCTGCAAAATCTCCTCAGCCAATTCGGGCGTATTAATCCGGTTACAAGCGATCACAGGAATTGAAACTGCTTGTTTAATACCGTTAGCTAAATAGACGTAGGCTCCGGGGGGAACATTCATGGTCAGCTGAGGGACTTGAGTTTCATGCCACCCACCCGTCACATTAAGAGCATTAACCCCAATTTTCTCAAGCTCTTGACAAAAGGCTCGAGACTCTGTGTTGGTATGACTACCGGGTACAAAATCATTCCCCGCAACTCGAACAATGATGGGGAAATTTAATCCGACCGCTTTACGTACTGCCTGAACCACTTCAAGTCCAAAAGTCATGCGGTTGTGTAAGTCTCCACCATAGCGATCCGTTCGTTGATTGGTGACTGGGGAAAGGAACTGGGAAATAAGGTACCCAGCACTGGCGATAATTTCAACTCCATCAAACCCTGATACTTGTGCTCTTTTAGCTGCATTGGCAAACGAAGCAATCACTTCAATAATCTTTTCCTGAGTAAGTTCTACAGGAGTCTGCCTAGTCAACCTTGATGGAATAGGAGAAGGAGCCACAGAAGGTTGTCCAGTTAAAGCAGAGTGAGCATACCTTCCGGCTTGGTAAAGCTGAGGGACAATTTTTGCCCCTTCCGCGTGAACGGCATCCACTAAACGACGCAAACCTGGAATATATCGATCGTCATCTAGTTGAGTCATTCCAAAAGCGTTTCCAATCAGGTCAATACCACATCCGCCAACGACAATCAGACCAACTCCACCACGGGCCCGGGCACGATAAAACTCAATCAGTTGATCATTTACTTCTCCCTTAGGACTATAACCTAAATGCATTGGCGTCATTACCAGACGATTGCGAAGTTGTAGTGTACCAATTTGAGCGGGTGAAAAAAGCATAGACATTTATAAAAGCCCCCTAATTATAACTTTCTTATAATACCAATCGGCCTCGAATCACGCCGGAATTTTACGGAGTAGAAAGAGCTTATAAAAAGGTTAGTCAACAACTTTGTAGACGATATCTTGGACGCTCACCCGTGGGCGAGGAAGTGGATTCTGGGCTGGAAAGCCTACTGGCATTAAGGCAGTGATCACTAAGTGTTCTGGCAACTCCAAAATCTTACTTATCTGCTTAGCTTTCATCAATTGTACCCAGCAGGTTCCTAAGCCCAATGAAACGGCACGTAGAGAAATATGTTCCACTGCTAAAGCCACATTTAACATGGCATGTGGGATAAAAGCCTTTAAAGTATTAGCATCTTTGGGCTTGTCAATGTCCGGATAGATATCAAAGGATTCCGGACCGAATACCCCCGCATCAACCAATTCCTGCAGCCTTTTCCTAGTGTCACGGGCATAGGTCATCAGGTCAGCGCAACAGACCAGTAAGATAGGTGCTTGGCTAAGAAACGTTTGATTAAATGCCGCGGCTTGAATTTGTTCTTTCACGTTTTGGTTCTTGACTACAATAAAACGCCACGGTTGATGATTCGTTCCAGATGGGGCCAAACGTGCTGCCTCTAGCAATTCCTGCAACATTTCATCGGGTACAGGATCGGGCTTGTATTTGCGAATGCTACGCCGCTCAATCATTGCCGTTTTGATTTCCAAAACTACTTACCACCTTTCAGACATTTGTCTATAGTTTGATTTGGTTTTGAGCACTAGTTTAAAGAATGGGTACTTCCCTTATAATTAAAATTGAATATTCGAATAGTTCCTTTGAAAAAAAATTAATCTAATGCCAGTTTTTCTAGAACACTTTCGAACGTTGCAAACTCCTCTTCAGTAAAGCGTTCTTGTATTTCATGATTCAACTTTTCAGCCAGACAAGTTATCTGCAGTATATTTTGTTTCGCCTTATCTTTAAGAAAGATTAACAACGAGCGCCTATCTTCAGGGTCGTCCCTCCTTTCTACCAAATCCTGACGTTCCAGACGATCCAAGATGGAGGTAAGGGTTGAGCCATCCATCTCTAAGCTTTTAGCAAGGTCTTTAAACTTGACTCCATCATTTTCCCATACTGCGCTCAGTACATAAAATTGAGCAGGAGTAATACCATACTGCGAAAAGCTACTTTCGTAATAACGATGGACCTTTCTCATGACTCTACTGAGCTTATAGCAGACATACTTTGACGGTCTACTACTGTTAGTCTTCATCTCGTCCACAATTACACCTCAAACTATATTGTTGGTACGACATTTATTTGTATAACATTAATTGTATACAAACAATTATGAGTAAAGTATAACTTAATTTCTTTTTTTTGGCAATATGAATATTCATTCATAACAGTAATTATTTTTATTTTTAAATTCAAAAAGATGCTGTCAACTTATTGTGACAGCATCTTTTTAAGACTAGTGGACTAATGTTGCCGCTACCTTTTTATACTACTTGACTATCTAAATTTGTGCCCGTAAACTGACTGTTATATAGATCCGCATAGAATCCCTTCTGCGCAAGTAGATCCTGATGGTTACCCATTTCAACAATACTTCCTTTGTTCATAACCAGGATCAATTCTGCATCTCTAATCGTAGATAGTCTATGCGCAATCACAAAGCTTGTTCTGCCATTCATTAGTTCCGTCATAGCTCTTTGAATATAAACCTCAGTTCTCGAGTCAACACTACTTGTCGCTTCATCAAGAATCAAGATTGCAGGATCTGCCAGGATGGCCCGCGCAATCGTGAGAAGTTGTTTTTGACCCTGAGATATATTAGAAGCTTCCTCATTTAAGATTGTATTATAGCCGTCAGGCAGTGTTTTAATAAAGTGATGAGCATGTGCAGCTCTGGTCGCTTGTATAACCTCTTCTTCTGTAGCACCTTCGCGTCCGTAAGCAATATTTTCCATAATAGTGCCGTTAAAGAGCCAGGTATCTTGAAGCACCATACCGAACATACTGCGTAAAGCACCACGCTTGATATCTCGAATATCAACCCCATCGATCGTTATTTTACCGGCATTTAGTTCATAGAATCGCATTAACA
>JAJYAS010000694.1 GCA_021779415.1 Bacillota bacterium | reverse complement strand
TAAATAGAACCATCAGAGTTCTACTAACCCACACAAACCTTGTCTCCCAGTTTTGATTTCAAATCCTCAATAAATTGCTCTTTATCGTGCTCCTTCAAATGGCATAATAATATTTTCAGTTTCTTTGTTGAAGGACCTTGCCACTTGGCCTATTTGCCTAATCCAGTAATTGGCATTTTATTAATAGTCACTCTTCCTGTAAAATAAATAAGGTTGTACCTTTCAATAAATTTAATAAGGAGGTCATTTTATGGCTGGGTCTACGTCCACTCCTCCCTCTCCAAAAGTTTCAATGCTTCCCATCAAAGAAATTTTAGTTTTGGTCATTGTCCTTTTAGTTTGTATCCTAGGTATAGTTCAGTTTAATCGCCCGCTTCCAATCGTTGGGGCCAAACCAACATCTACATCCTCTACTTTACCCGGCCATTTTTCAGTAACTTTTCCCGAACAAGGTGAATCAGCCGTAGGTACGGAGAACTTTGGCGTAATTACTTCAACTCCCAACCAAACCCCAGTCCCCATCGCTAGCGTGACAAAAATTATGACGGCATATTTAGTCTTGAAGGCTCATCCTTTACAGCCTGGCCAAGATGGTCCCGCCTTAACAATGAATGCACAAGATGTATCCGGGTACCAAAATGATTTAAATAATGGCTATTCTGTTTTAAAGGTTGAAGAGGGAGAAACGCTTACAGAGAGACAACTTTTAGAAGGTTTAATGCTTCCATCAGGAGACAACATTGCGGATACATTAGGCCGTTGGGTATCTGGATCAAATACTGCTTTTGTAGCAAAGATGAATGAAACAGCTCAATCCCTTGGCATGACCAAAACGCACTATACGGATGCAAGCGGCGTCAATGAAGCAACTGTCAGCAACGCTGTTGATCAAATTAAGATTGCTCAAGTTGCTATGAAAGACCCTGTATTTCGCGAAATAGTTGCCATGCCACAAGCTACCCTTCCAGTGGCCGGAACAGTGTATAATGTAAACGGAATGCTTGGAAAGCATGGGATTGTCGGAGTAAAAACGGGATCAACTTCAGTAGCCGGCGGTTGCTTTGTATCCGCGACACCTGTAGTCGTTGGCGATGAAACCCATTACATTATTGGGGCTGTGTTAGGACAACAGACCCTACAATCCCTGCAAAGTGCGCTCAAGGCAAATGTAGACATACTTGATCAGGTTCGACCACAATTTCAACTATTTACGATAGATGAACCTGCCTCAGGTTTTGGCCAAGTAACGACTGCCTGGCATAGTAGCAGTGCTTTAAAAGCCACGAAACCTGTACAAATATTTGGATATCCCGGGATGAGTGTTTCCTATTCCTTAAACCTTCAAAACACAAAATTACCGATAACAGCAAACAATAATAGTGCGACGTTAAAAATCCAGTCCGGGCAAGATGTCCAAAATGTTCCACTTCAGAATTCACAATCCATTAATCCACCTGGATTTTTATGGAGACTTTTTCGTTTCTAAAGATTAACTTAATATTGTATCAAAGGAAGGATCCCCTAGCCAAGTTGCTTCGGGATCCTTCCTTTTACATACTAACTATACTATCCATACTGGATACAAGTGGGATTTCAACCAACAACCTCTACTTTTTTTATAAGTTTTTAGATGTTAAGATTGAACACAGATATCTTGTCCAGGTTTCATCGTACAGTTAATTCATTAAAGTGAAAATCTTAATAAGGAAAGGAAGAACAACATGCAAAAAAACATAATATTAAAGCAATGGATTCAGCACAAACTAGTTGTTATCAGTACATTAGTCTTCATGGGCATTATGGCATATGTTCCTGTGGCCCAGGCGGCAACCACAATGAAATTAGGTTCAAGTGGCGATTACGTTATGACATTACAAAGAGAATTAGTCAATTTAGGATATTCCGTCGGCACGATAGACGGAACATATGGTTCAAAAACATTGGCAGCAGTGGAGGCTTTTCAACAAAACGATCATCTTCAAGTCGATGGAGTTGCCGGTCCATTGACCCAAAGTGCCTTGGAGAAAGCGCAAATTCCTTTAGCGCCAAACACTAGCTCCAGCAAAATCAACGGGATAGTTTCAGAGGCAAATAGTCTGATAGGAACACCTTATCTTTGGGGTGGAACGACCCCAGCTGGTTTTGATTGTTCCGGTTTCACCCAATATGTCTTTGCTTCCCAAGGAATTGAGCTTCCCCGCACTAGCCAAGATCAAGCTAAGCTCGGCTCTTCGGTGTCCTACAATGACCTGAAACCTGGTGATTTAGTCTTCTTCTCAATTGCTGGAAACGGAACGATTGACCATGTTGGCATCTACCTTGGCAACTCGCAATTCATCAGTGCCACAACACACAAAGGTGTCGCGATTTATCCCATATCTTCTTCTTACTGGTTGAACGCCTACAAAGGTGCGCAACGAATTCTGTAGGCCATCGAAGATGCGGGTGCAGATCTACAATATTTAACTACTCTAACCGGTTTCTTGATACCTTCCACGTTTTGTTCTCTGAAATTCTTTTGTGGACAAGACAGCCCTTCCTCAAGGTATTCCTCAACAAGAGACACCATTTCTGACGAATCTTCTCCGTGGGTGTGATAACGTGTGAAGCAATCATAGAAGACCTCCCGTAAGCCGTGTTTCGGCAACGGGAGGTCTTTTGGGTGATTTATCATAGCTCAACTAAAATTCTCTTCTAATTTCTTCTTCAAAACATCCGCCGGAAAATACTGTCCTGGGCATTCCGTAGCTGCTCCCTGTACGTCTCGATGAAGTTCGACGGCTTCAACACCTAGCTTAAAGGCCTGTAGAAGCTGCACGACCTTCTTCACCAGCCCATCGAATTGGGCATCCGGCACTTCTGTCTGGCTAAAATTCCCCACGAGACAGATCCCGATTCCAATAAAATTGCGATGTCCTACGTTACAATGCGCTCCTGGTCGATATAAGGACCTTCCCTCTTCGCAACGACCATCCGGCATGATTACGAAGTGATATCCAATATCGCTCCAACCCATAGTTTTATGCCACTCCCGAATCATGGTTGCATCCACTGGTACAGTTTTTCCAAAGCGTCGAACCTCCG
>JAJYAS010000028.1 GCA_021779415.1 Bacillota bacterium | reverse complement strand
TTCAATCGTTCCGCCGTGCAATGTAATACTTTGATAGGATATCGATAGTCCCAGTCCGGTGCCTGTTTTCTTGGTCGTATAGAAGGGATCAAATATTCGTGTCTTTTCCTCTGCAGGGATGCCCTCTCCAGTATCAGAGAAACTGATCCTAATCACGTTGTCAGTTTCTTTCGTAATTATTTCTAATGTACCTCCGGACGGCATGGCTTCTGCAGCATTGACAATGATGTTGACAAAGACCTGTTTTAGCTTTTCAGTATCGGCTGAGATCTTAGAAAGGCTGTCATCAAGCTGCAAGATAATTCTTATCTTCTGATTTCGTAACATTGCGGCTGAAAAAGAGAGGACCCCCTTGATTAAATCATTGACAGAACACTCCTTGATTGAAACTTTAGTGGGACGGCCAAAGTCCAGCAGTTCTTGAATTTCTGAATTTTGACGGTCAACCTGTTCGTCTATGGCCCTTGTGAATTCTTCGATGCCGCTCACCTGGGAGTATTCTTGCTTCATAAGTTCGACTAAGGTTTTAATGATAGCGATGGGATTACGCAATTCGTGAGCCACACCGGTTACTAAACGACCAAGTGCGATCAGGTGTTCAGATTGCCTAAGTTGATCTTCCAACCGTTCCTTTTCGGATAGACCTACCGCCATTCGGTTAACTGCTTGAGCCACCTGACCCAGTTCACCTGGTATTTCGGGCAATAAGTGATGGATATCTTCCTCCATGCTCTGTAATCCTTGCTTTAAGCGGTCGACCCCGGTGGTTATATTCCTAATAATGATCAAGGTACCCATCATAACTAAGGCCAGTACGCCAAGGGTGAAATAGCGCAACAATTTGCCAAAGTAACTACTCTGGTAAAAGAAGGGATTAAGCCGCTCTTCGACCCACATCACCGCGACCACTTTCCCCTTGAGTACAACAGGAGTAATGTATTCAACGATCTGATCATCCCAAGAACCGGAAATTCGAAAGAGTGGTTCATTCCCCACTTCAGTTGCTATCAGGCCTGGTTTAGTAGTGGCAAATATCTCTTTCTCCCTCTCAGCCTCTTCTTGCGGTGAGAGGTTACGATAGTTATGCAGGAATCCTAGGACAGTAATCTTCTCTGTACTGGGAACATAAAGAACGAACCGAATGCCTGAATTCGCAGGAACTAAGGGTTCAACGATCCGGGTAAACTCGTTGTTAAGCATGGTTGATGAGATAGCTCCTGGCCCTGCCCATAGAGACTCCAGATTTCTCGAAAATTGATTATCTGTACTTTTGACCAAGGCCTCCAGTCTCTGCTCTTTGTCTAAGAATATAACCTTATCCGTCCGAGAAACGAAAAAGATGTCATACATCAAGGCTACTAAAAGAACAAGCATAGTTGCAGCAATAATAATTACGATCTGATTCGTCAGACTGTTACCTTTAAAATAGGAAATTAATTTTTTATTCTTCAGTAAAATCACCCCCACTGGCATAATCCAAAACTGAATTATATGGTGCATATTATTAATTGAAAGATACATATTAACAATATGCACTATACTTAATAAAAACAGAGTATGGAGACGATAAACTACCTTAATGCGTCCATATAACATTTATACGAGGTGTAGCATTTGCTACACCTTTTTCTATATTTAATCGATAAAAGCTAGATTCTAGTGGTTTTTTAAGGTTGGCACGCTGTTTGCTATATAAAGAATTATATCACAAGCATAAGGGGGAAGATATCTGTTTTAAGTACCTTATCCATTGCAAGATGAAGCAAGCTTAAAGTTCACGTCACGATTTAAGGTCTTTCATAGCAATTGGAAGTTTCCAAGAGTTTATGTAGATATAGTATTTAAAACAATTTTGGGTACCATAAATACGGAAAGGTGGGATTCGTTTGTCTAGTTTAGTACTTAATAAATATTCACCTTTAGTTGATAAAATGAAGCAAGAATCCGGAGATAAATCTGATCCAATTTGGCTCTTAGTAAATCCTAAATATCCCGCTGCAATTTACGATATTTGGACTCCTATATTATATGAGATTCAGGACAAGGTCTATCGCAAGCTTCGTGCAAGGATTGATACAAATAATATTTTCATAAAAAAGGCTGTTAGCGATATCGGAATAGTTCGTAATAGCTCAAATTCGGGGGTATCAGAAGTAGCTAAAGAAGAAATAAGGTTAAGGGAAAGTGTCCGAGAATATCAGCCCAAAGTTCTAATTACTTTTGGTATCATTACCTATGAATTGGTAAGACGCGTCTTTGATATAAGACCTGAAAAGGGACCTAAGTATTGGAGTACTACCAACTTAGGAGATGAATTTGAACGTTCAATTGCGAACTTTGATATAAACCAAACTAATATGATTCCCTTACCTAGTCGAGTGAAGAGCGATAAGTTTATCGAAGATCATAATTATTTTAGTATGAATGAAAATGAAAAGTACTTTCGTGATGTTGGAGCAAAGATTGCCGATAGGATCATTGAAAATAAGGATAGTCTTAAAATATGGATTGAATAAGCGATACTTAGGAGAGTCAAAAACAATGGCCCTAAAGAGAGAGAACCTCTCTTTAGGGCTTTATAGGTAAGTATGGCATCTAGGTCTTGGGGTGTGCGTGGATTTGATAATTCAGCCTGACTGTGATAAATTATGCTAAATTAGCTACTCATAATAAATGATGCATCTAGGAGGAAAAACAAAATGCTAACTACTTTTGGCTTTCTTGACGTACCTGAACTGGCAGTTATTTTGGTTGTTGCGTTGGTCATTTTTGGCCCAGGAAAGCTACCGGAACTAGGGAAGTCCCTAGGTAAAGGGATAAGTGAGTTTAAAAAGGCTACGGAAGGAAAAGCAACGGACGGAAAAGAAACTGAGACGAAAGATGAAAAGCCCGAAAAATAACCAGAGTCCTCACGTCGGAAAACGTCACCTATGGGAGGTTATAATGAAAAAAGTACTATTAACACTAATTACCATACTAATGGTGTCGCTTGTAGGTTGTGCACCCAAAACACCAACAGCATCCCAACCCCCCGCATCAAGTCAAACACAAGACCAGCAGAATCAGAGTAAATCAACCAATACAAGTACACCAGCACCATCTGCAGTTCAGGCCAAGACCTGGAGTTCGCCACCACCTATGCAGATAGACCAGAATAAACCTTATCACGCAGTCATTCACACCAACCTCGGCGATATTAGTATTAAGTTTTTTCCAGAGGATACACCGAAAACGGTTAATAACTTTATCTTCTTAGCGCGTAATCACTTTTACGATGGATTAAAATTTCATCGAGTGATTAAAAACTTTATGATTCAAACTGGTGATCCCAAAGGGGACGGTACAGGTGGTCCGGGGTATAAATTTGCTGATGAGTTATCCTCTAAACATACTTATGCGCCTGGAGTTGTAGCAATGGCTAATGCCGGGCCAAATACGAACGGCAGTCAATTCTTTATCGGTTCAGGATCAGATGTTGCAAGTTTAAACCAAAACCCTGCCTATACGATTTTTGGTCAGGTAGATGGGGGAATGGATGTAGTGGAGAAAATCGCCAGCGTCAAGGTTGGCCCTAGCTCATCAGGTGAAGTGAGTTCGCCTCTCGACCCAGTTTATATGAAGTCGGTGGAAATACTAGAAAAGTAGTACTCAGCAAAGAGCCAAGTCCTTGTTAAATAGGATTTGGCTCTTTGTCATACTTGAATCTTGACCGGTAGTGATTTTTCGTTCTCTATAAGCTATATGATTCAGAAGTGGATTGATAAATAAGTTACTAAGAGGTATAGTGAAAAAAGAATCAAAGGTATTGCATTTGGAGGTGGAGTTAATTAAAATGGCAAACCCCTTTTATATTTTGGTGGGTAGTGTATTTTTTATAATTTATGGGGGACTTAATTATTACATTGGTCTGCGGGGGTGGCAGGCTTTATTTAGTTATGTCCCATTCATCAATCCGAAGCTCTATGGGTTAGCCTTTGGGATAGTTTCTTTGTCTTATTTATTCAGTCGCTTAATGCAAAAGTTTCTTCCGAAGGGGTTATATGAAGGACTGAATCTTGTGGGAGCATATTGGCTGGCCTTTATGTTCTATTTTTTATTAGTGATCACTGCACTGGACCTCCTACGCTTGTTAAATCACTTTCTCCGCCTAGTCCCCATGAATGTTAAGCAGAGCTTAAACCCAGCGTTAGGATTTGCGGTTTTCATATTGGTCGTTGGAATTGTAAGTTACGGGGCTTGGAATGCCCGCCATCCTCGAGTTAACCATTACGAAGTGAGCATTGCTAAGCAAGCGGGTCCACTGAAGCAGTTGCATGTTGTGATGGTTTCGGATATTCATCTAGGAACGATCATTCATAATGGTTATCTCACGAAGATGGTCGATAAGGTGAATCAATTAAAACCAGATTTAGTGCTGTTTGCAGGGGATGTGTTCGATGAAAATGTTGAAGCGGTTAATAAACAGGAAATGACGGCTTCTTTCAGTAAATTAAAGGCACAGTACGGCGCCTTTGCAGTGTTAGGCAACCATGAGTATATTGGCGGGAATGCAGAAGAAGCCATAAAATACCTCAAGGCAGCAGGGGTAAGAGTATTGAAGGATAGTTCCCAAGAGATCGCAGGGAGTTTTTATTTGATCGGGCGGGATGATTTGTCGAGTGAGCGTGTCAATAGAGTCAAACGAAAAAGCTTAGCAACCTTAATGCAAGGAGTAGACCGTTCCCTTCCAATCATCTTGATGGATCATCAACCCTCCCAATTAGCAGAGCCTGCTGAACAAGGAGTGGATTTGCAATTGTCCGGACATACACATGCTGGCCAATTATTTCCCATTCGTTTAATCACACGCCGAATTTTCGAAGATGATTGGGGATACCTTCGTAAGGGGAATTTCCAACTCATCGTTTCTTCGGGTTATGGGACGTGGGGTCCGCCAATTCGGGTGGGGAATACTCCGGAAATTGTGGATATTACGATTACGTTTAACAAGTAGCGGAGGTCGGATATTACAGCTGTCTGTGATAAATCTAAACTAGATGAAACAGGCTGAAAGACAGCGAGGCGGCATTGCAAATGTAACTAAAAAAGCAGGGGAAGCGTTTTAATGCTCCACCTGCTTTTTAGTGCATTTTCTTTATTACCGCTCGTTTCTACTTTAGAGCTTGTCCAACGGCCCGTCCAAATTCCTGACATTTAATGAGGCTCTCGTCATCTGGGTTCCAGGTTACCTTTAGCCCATCGTTAAGGAGCTCAAACCCACCGTGTTCCAATTCGGCTGAAATAAGTTTATTGCCTTCTCCACTCCAACCATAACTTCCAAAGGCAGCCGCTTTTTTATTTTTAAACGCTAACCCTTTGATCATTTCTAGAATTCCGGCGACGGAAAAAGAGATTCCTTTATTTATGGTCGGTGAACCAACAAGGATTGCCTTAGATTTAAAGACTTCTGTGATGATGTCGTTTTTATCAGTATGAGTGGAATTGGAATTAAATAATTTAACGGTTACATTCGTATCACTCAATCTTATCCCTGTGGCGATAGCTTCGGCCATTTGGCGGGTGCTGTTCCACATCGTATCGTAAATGATTGTAATTTGATTTTCTTGGTAATCCTTAGCCCATTCCTTGTATTTGTCGACCATTTGCAAGGGATTATCCCGCCAAATAAGGCCATGACTTGGACAAATCATATCAACAGGCAGATTAAAGCCTAAGATTTCAGTAATTTTCTTATCTACAAAGGTACTGAACGGAGTTAAGATATTGGCATAATATTTAAGGGCTTCGTGATATAACTCAGCTTGATCGACTAAGTCATTGAACATATGCTCAGACGCTAAATGTTGACCAAAACCGTCATTGCTGAAAAGGATATTATCCCCGGTCAAGTAGGTAAACATCGTATCAGGCCAGTGGAGCATTCTGGCCTCAATAAAAATAAATTCTTTGGAGCCGAGGCTTAATTTATCGCCTGTTTTAACGGGTATGAAGTTCCAATCCTGGTGATATTGACCTTTTAAGGATTTGATGGCATTGGCGGTACAATAAATAGGGGTATTCGGAATTTCCTTCATTAACTCCGGTAAAGCCCCACTGTGATCAGGTTCCCCATGATTAGCAATGATATAATCGATCGTATTTAGATCAATCTCTTTTTTCAAATTAGCAACAAACTCTTTAGCGAAGGGAGTCCAAACACAATCGATTAGGGCCGTCTTTTCGTCACGGACAAGGTAAGAATTATAGCTGGAGCCTCGGTGTGTCGAGAGTTCATCACCGTGAAACTTTTTCAATTCCCAATCGATTTTTCCTACATAGGTTACACTCTTGTTAATTTCAAAACTCATAGATAATCCCTCCTGAATAGTTTTGGTTGTTCAAAGTATCTAAGACCGTTAGAATTTGAAGGCTGATTTGAGAAAGCTCAGACGACGCTTGAGGGCATCGTAAAGCCTCTTGCCAAGACTAAGCGGTTACGACCGGTTTGTTTTGCTTGATAGAGGGCTTGGTCTGCTGCTGCAATTAAATGTTCCGGTAAAGTTGTAGGAGAAGCATATTGAAAGGCTACCCCTAAACTAATCGTTACCATAGGTGCGGCGGAGGAAAAGAGATGGGGGATTTCTAAATGTTCGACATTAGCGCGCAACGCTTCTGCTAGCAGCTCCCCGCCAGTCTCGTCGGTATTGGGTAGAACGACAACAAATTCTTCTCCGCCGTAACGAGCAAGTAAATCACCTTGTCGTTTCACGGATTCCTTTAAGGCAGTAGCGACCTTCTTAAGACATTCGTCCCCTTGAAGGTGCCCATAATGATCATTATAAGCCTTAAAGAAGTCAATGTCACACATAACTAAGGTGATGGGTTCTTTTTTTCGTGATGCTAAGGACCATACTTGTACAAGGAACTGATCAAATTGACGGCGATTGGCTATACCGGTTAACCCATCCATTGACGATAGATAACTTAATTCCTGATTTGCTTGTTCCAGCTGGGCCCTCTCGTTGAGCAGGGTGTTAGTCAGGGGACGAAAGATATTTAGACCCAGAAAAACTAGGGTAAGGAGGATAATGACTCCACTTATTGATACTAAAAGTTGAAGACTCTTGATTTTGTCTTCACTTTCTTTTTGGTACTGATTGACGATCTGGTTGAGGGATTCTAAGAGGGTCTCCTTATTTTGAAGAAGGTAGGTAAAATGAGGATTGTTGGGGGTAAGTGAGTGGGCGGGTTCCTCGGAAAGGGCAAGGGCTTCCGAGGTAAAACGTTCGAAGCGTGCTTGCAAATTGATCGGTGGATCAAAATACATACTCTTCATTTGAGGGGATAAATACTGTGGCTTATCTAGGCTTCCCTTAACTAATTGTTGATTATTGTTTTGGATTTGCTCAATGGTTAGGCTCAAATCACGGCTTAAGAGCTCCCGTTCCTCCGGAGTTGTACTGTGTATAAGCTCGACACTGAGCAGGGATGCTTTTTGAGATAACCAGCGTTGACTTCCGCTCAGATTTACAAGGCGAGCGCTATCTGTCTGGGTTAAGATGACTTGGTGCAGAGTAATGAAAATAGCAAAAGTAAGGACAGCAATTAAACTCAAAGCCAAGACGTAGGTGCGTGTTAATTTGGAAAGGGATTGTAGTTTCACTCAATACTTCCTCCACACTTAGCGTTTGTTGCTTGAAGTCAAGATATTCGTTAGCAATCTTGTCCATAACTTTAATCCTTCTACGCTAATCTAAAATATTCCTGCTACACATGGTAATCTTGACAAGAAATCATCCTCAATGAGGGCAAGGTACAAAATCAACATTGGTTTTTAATCTCCTTTTAATCTTTGAATGCTAAAATCTAAAAACGTATAAATGATTTTACTGCAAAAACCTTGAATGAGGGTCAAAAGCAATTTTGCCCGTTCGCACACGCTGCATTTGCTACTCACTTGCCGCTAAAGCTACGATCCACTCGGCCTTCGGTTTAATTTGACAGGTTGGCCTCGGGCAATATTCTCCACAGGAGACTATCGTGCTAAAACCCTTATGTATGACTGCATATGTGCCGCTCTTTGCCATCCATGGCACCGCGGCATCAGTCCATCCATGGACAAGTCCCATTGGCGTGCTTAACGCTTTATCGTCTGCGTTCGCTTACGCAAATTCCGCTTAACGTGCTCTCTCTATATTGCTTTTTGACTTTCTGCAGTGAAATCATAAATGCCAAAGAAGGAGAGAGAGTTCAAAATGAAGCGTTCTAAAAGATTTAAGGTAATTATGACTTTTTTGGGATACAACCTCATTCTGGTGGTGATACTTGCTCCATTCATCCTGTTTTGGGGGCCTTTCCAGTCTCTAAAAGTAATGGCTGTGGGCTCGGTTTATACCTCTCGACACCCCCAAGTTGTTAAAGCCTTTCTATCCCAGGCAGAAATCGATCGGATTATGAATCTTAATAATTCTCAGGGAATCAACGGCAGTAGTAGCACGATTGCTCGCACCAAGGTGACGGATGTGAGTTCGGGTATTACAATTGAAGACATTCAAGGCCCTAGCTTCAAAGGCAAAGTGATGCTGATAAAAGATCCTAAACGAGTCAAAGTGGCTGTCACGAAACAAGTTGGTGTGACGGGAGAACGGGTCAGTGATCTTGTCAAGGATCTGGGAGGAGTAGCTGGAATTAATGCCGGAGGGTTTTATGATCCCAATGGTAAAGGAAATGGAGCCTTTCCAGACGGGTTAACCGTACATGCGGGGAACTTAGTCCACAATAATGTTCAGAATCAAGCGGTTAATATTGTGGGATTTGATAATCAGGGTAAATTAATCATTGGCAACATGACAGCCAGTCAATTACAAGAGAAAAACATTCGTGAAGCGGTAACCTTTGGCCCGAACCTTATTGTCGATGGTAAGTCTATGATTTCAGGAGACGGTGGGTGGGGAATAGCCCCCAGGACAGGGATAGGCCAGATGGCAGATGGAACCGTCATTTTTGTGGTGATTGATGGTCGGCAACCGACTTGGAGTATCGGGGCAACTTTGAGGGATTTAATGAACGTCTTTAATAATTACCATGCCGTTAATGCTGTCAATCTAGATGGTGGTTCTTCTTCAGAACTCGTGTATAACGGTAAAATTGAGAATAAGCTTTGGGACATCTTTGGGGAACGGTATATTCCCACCGCTTTTGTTGTGACTCCGTGACGATCAACTATATTATATTAGTCAGCCAAGTGAGGGTTATCCTCGCTTGGCTTTATTTATTAATGAAATTTTAATGTTCAATTCATTATCCTTTAACGAGCAAAGGTTAAACTTCTAGAAGAAAGGAGATGGATCACGTGATGACAGCAATCGGTGCTAGGAGTATGCTGCCCAGTATGACAGCCATCAACCACACTGCAAGGGCGACTAAGATGAGTATGAGCGAAGAAGCAAAGGAAGGTATGAGTGAACGCTTAGCTGAAGCCCAACCATCCGCCAAAGGGACAAAATCGCTCAATCCCGCCAATTTAGGAAACAGATTTGACAAACTGGTTTGATTTGTGAGTCGTTAGATGAACGAGCTTACGGGGGTGCTCGGAACCCCCGTCCTTTTTGCGATAATAAAATAAATGCAGATATAGGGAGGATTACCAACAATGTCAAAACTAAGATTGTCTATAGCCTTGGCCACGGTCCTGGTCTTAGTGGCCGTAGTTAGTGGGTGTGGAACGAATAGTACTGCCTCAACCAACAGTTCGGGTTCAGCCCAACAATCCCAACAAGCGGGTGGAACGAACCAAGTGGCAGGCACTCAACCCAGTCCCGCGGGAGATATTCCTGACAACCAACAGTTTGTAAACTACGTTTCACAGGCTGGGAGGTATTCGCTTGACGTACCGGAAGGATGGGCCAGAACAGCCAAGGGGAGCGATGTTAGCTTTAAGGATAAGCTGAACAGTGTGCAGGTTGTTGTTACTAACGTTTCTTCTCCACCCACACTTGATAGTGTCAACAAGAGCCAAGTTGCGGAGTTGAAGGCCAAGGGCCGGGCTGTCAAGGTAACAAGCGTTAAGAATGTAACTTTGCCTGGAGGAGCGGCGGTGGTTATATCCTATGAAGAGAATTCTGTGCCGGATTCGGTGACCGGGAAACAGGATCGTTTAGAAAATAATCAATATTTATTTACTAAAAATGGAGAAATGGCTGCGTTAACGTTAAGTGCTCCCCTGGGAGCGGATAATATTGACCAGTGGAATAAAATGTCCGGCAGCTTCCGGTGGAGGTAATATGCGAGTTATCGAAACCTTCGACATTTACCGCTTCTATCACAACGAGGAAGAAGAAACGTTAGCTTTGAGAGGAGTTAATTTCCATGTGGATTCAGGAGAGATCGTCGCGGTGATGGGACCTTCAGGGAGTGGAAAGTCGACCCTGTTAGCTTGCTTATCCGGCTTAGATGAACCGGACGGTGGGTATGTTGAGGTATCAGGCAGGCGAATTACACGTCGAGCAGAAGCGGAGCGGGCAGTGATTCGCTCAGCTGAGATTGGGATTGTGCGTCAATCGGAGAACTTGTTTTACCATTTATCCGTGGAAGATAACATTCGTTTGCAGATGCAGTTAGGACGTAAGGTGAATGAACGACGATTGTTGGAATTACTGGATCTGGTTCACTTGCGACCCCGACGTCAGGCCCTGCCCAGTCAGATATCTGGGGGAGAGAGTGCTCGGGCTGCTCTAGCGGTCGCCATGGCTAATCACCCTAAAATTCTTTTAGCTGATGAGCCTACCAGTGAAGTAGATGCAGAAACGGAACGACAAATCTTAGACCTGTTTGCAAGGCATAAGGCTCAAGGTGGGGCAGCTGTGATCACCACCCACAGCGAAGCTTTGGCGGCCCATGCTGACCGTATCGTGCGATTGGCTGATGGGAGGGTTGTCGCTCATGTCTGAAAGACTTGTTCAAGTGGAAAACGTGGGAAGAACCTATACTCGTGGGGGGATTTTGGAGACGGCACTTTCTGAGGCAACATGTTCTGTTTTTCCAGGGGATCGTATTGCTTTGGTGGGATCCTCTGGGAGTGGTAAGTCTACTTTGTTGCACCTCATAGGGGGGTTAGATAGACCGACTTCGGGGAGCATTTCATGGCCTGGCCTAGGAACCTTCGAAAGGTTGCGTCCGCAACAACTGGGCTTTGTGTTTCAGATGCCAAGTTTATTGCCCCAACTGACGGCTGTGGAAAATGTAGAACTGCCCTTGCTCTTAGGACAAGTTGAGGGTGCAGAAGCTCGTAAGGCTGCTTTGGAAGCTTTGGAGCGAATTAACCTACGGGTCATTGCAGAGAAGCTTCCTGAGGAGCTTTCCGGCGGTCAGGCCCAACGAGTGGCGGTGGCTCGGGCTTTGGCCTCGCGGCCCAAGCTTATTATAGCCGACGAACCTACAGGGCAACTGGATCATCCGACCGCCCAACATTTATTGGATGTTCTGCTTAACTCACTTAAGGGAACGGAAACCGCCCTTGTGGTGGCAACCCACGATCTAGCCATAGCGGAGCGCATGAAAAAACTTTGGCACATGAACCATGGTGTTTTGGAGGTCGTTGTATGATCATGACGTGGTTGAAGGGGATTTTAACTCATCGTTTTGGACGCTTGGTAGGAGCCATCCTGGGAGTGTCCCTCACGGTTGCTCTATTGGCTTCGATCGGTACGTTTATTGCTTCTGGTGCGGCGACAATGACCCAATATGCTGTCAAAGATGTACCGGTTGATTGGCAAGTTCTGCTTTCGCACTCTACAGATGCTCAGCTTGTTAAAGATGCCATCACCCAGTCGGCAGCCCCTACGGCCCTAGAAGAAGTAGGGTATGCGGAGGTCAGCGGGTTGACGGCCAAAACGGGTGGGAGTGTTCAAACAACGGGCGCAGGGCAAATATTGGGTATTAGTCCGAAGTATCGTGCTCAATTCCCGGATGAGGTTCGTCATTTGCTGGGGGCTAACCAGGGGGTTCTGATTGCTCAGCAAACAGCCTCCAATTTGCACGTTAAGCCCGGAGATACAGTAACGATTCAACGCCCGGGCGTACCGACGTATGATCTCAAAATCGACGGTGTCGTCGATCTGCCTAACGTCGATTCCCTCTTTCAGGCCATAGGGCTCCCACCGGGGGCGGCACCCCAGGCTCCCCCGGATAATGTCTTGCTACTTCCGACGGAACAGTGGCACTCAATTTTCGACCCTCAGGCAGCGGTGCGTCCGGACACCGTGCATACCCAACTGCATGTCAGGATTACGCATGCTTTGCCACCAGATCCAAGTGCAGCCCATCAAACCGTGCAACAAATGGCCAAGAATCTAGAAGTTCGGATTGTGGGCAAAGGAATCGTAGGTAATAATATTGCAGCACGTCTTGGCAGTGTGCAAGCGGATGCCGCCTATTCAAGGCTACTCTTTCTCTTCTTAGGGTTGCCCGGTGCAATCTTGGCAATCTTGCTCACGCTGTCGGTGGCGTCTTCAGGCAAGAAACGCCGGCGTAAGGAACAAGCGTTACTCCAGATACGGGGCGCTGCAGTTAAGACAATTTTACGCTTGCAAGCGGTTGAAGCGTTAATTGTAGCGATTGGTGGGGTGCTAGCAGGGCTTATGCTTGCCGCCTTAATAACCAGATCGTTCGCACCACTCAATACCTTACTGGGTAGCAGTGGTCTTATATGGACCTTAGGGGCTGCTGGGGTTGGTTTTCTTTTAGCTTTTTTTGCAATTCTGTATCCCGCTTGGTCGGAAATCCGACATTCCACAGTGGCCTCGGCTCAAAGGGTTGTGGGACGAAGGACTGGAAAGCCACCTTGGCAACGGCTTTATATAGATGTCATCGTGCTTTCAATTTCCGTGCTGGAGTATTGGAGAACAGCGAGTAGTGGGTATCAGATCGTTTTAGCCCCGGAAGGGTTAACGACGACGTCCATTCATTATGAGGCCTTTATTGCGCCACTGTTTCTGTGGATTGGAGCGGTTTTGTTAGCGGGTCGTCTGTTA
>JAJYAS010000027.1 GCA_021779415.1 Bacillota bacterium | reverse complement strand
CTGCAAGTTACAGGGAACCGCTACCTCCCCGTCTAGTACGGCTAAATCAATTATAGCAAAATAAAAAGCCGAAGTCGAATGCTTTGGCTAAAGTCTTCCAAAATGGCGGAGAGAGAGGGATTTGAACCCTCGACACCGGTTGCCCAATGTACCCGCTTTCCAGGCGGGCGCCTTCGACCACTCAGCCACCTCTCCAATGTTCCTAAACCCTCAAAACACTTTCGTATTCGCGAATAATAGTGAACAAGGGATATTATACCTCAGAGAGGCAAGCGAGTCAACGATTAAATGCATGTTAATATATGTAAAATATTAAACAGAATATTTTTACCCTAAATATCGTAGAGTAAGCTTTGTATTACTTTATTGCGGTAGCTCACCTTTTGTTGTTGTTTCGTTCGAAGTAACAAGTTTTGGAGGACATAAATGGAAATTAAGCCCTTAAGAGAACTTAAATTATACGGGTTCAATAATCTTACTAAAACTCTCAGTTTTAATATGTACGATATCTGTTATGCGAAATCGCCCGAACATCGTAAAGCCTATATTGAATATATTGATGAAGAATATAATTCTGAGCGTCTGGCTAGAATTCTTACAGATGTTGCTAACATCATCGGAGCGCATGTTTTAAATATTGCCAAACAGGATTACGATCCTCAAGGGGCGAGTGTTACAATGCTTGTATCTGAAGACCAAGAGGTAACAGCTACCCTATCCCCATCGGCCGTTGTAGCCCATCTCGATAAAAGCCACATCACAGTTCACACATATCCAGAAAGCCACCCCAATAAAGGGATTAGTACCTTTAGAGCAGACATTGATGTCTCAACTTGCGGAAAAATCTCTCCACTGGCAGCTCTCAATTACCTCGTGACCAGTTTTTCCTCAGACATTGCCATCCTTGATTACCGAGTTCGAGGATTTACCCGAGATCTTGATGGTAAGAAATTTTTTATAGATCACAAAATTAATTCCATCCAAAATTATCTATCTAAAGAAAAGCGAGAACTCTATCAAATGATCGATGTTAATGTCTACCAAGAAAACATTTTTCACACCAAAATGCTCATAAAAGATTTTGATTTGGATAATTATTTATTCGGTATGGCAAAGAAGGAACTATCCCCAAATGAAAAAAAGAAAATCAAACAACGTCTAACCAAAGAAATGTCGGAGATATTCTATGGGAGGAATATCCCTAAAGTTAAACAGACCTAATCAAGTAAAGGGGTACCCTCTGGTACCCCTTTACTTATACATTCTGATATATTAAGAAAAGGACTCTTGCTTAGAATGGCAAAGTCCTTATTATTAGCTCTACTATCTTAAGTCACTATTTTAAATACATAATTGCATTTCGGGCAGGTCACTTGAATATTGCCTTTTTTAATGGGTACCCGCATCTTCCTTGAACACTTTTGGCACTCAATTATACGGTGATCGACTAACTTAAGGATCTTCTCTTTATCTAGTCCCACAATGACATCGTCACCAATTATAAAAGTAGGAACTCCACTAATGTTTCTGCGTTGTAGTTCCAGCCTAGCTTGAGTATCTAAACTAACGTTCTTTTCCTCGAAATGTATCTTGTTCTGCGAAAGAAACTCTTTCGCCTGAGTACAATAAGGTCAAGTCTGATTTGTAAACATGATTACATTTTTCATCAATACTCATCTCCCATTTAGAAAATCAGTTTTAGAATCCATACTTAAAAGTTATTCGTCACCCCTGATAATCGAGGCTACGCTCTAATTATATCATAACTTGGTTAAAACTGTTAAAACGATACCCAACAGCGGATTGTTAATTCCATTAGTGAGTCTCTCCTGATTAACTTATTAAAATAGTCGAGTGATCAGATCCCAAAAGTAAAAGCGTACTGTTGGCAAACCTGCCGTGGATAACGTCTGCTTTTTGGGCTGAACTTTAGACTCCTTATTAAGGGGAATCCCCGGTTTTCCATCGACCTGAACAGCCGTAGAGTGCTCAATATCAATAAAACAAAGCGGAGGGAATAGGACACACCACCAGTTTGATCCTTGTCCCTCTCCGATCACCACACGTAAGGCTTCATAGTCACCTGCTGGTAAAACCAAGGACCCATAAGATTTTGTGGGAAAGCTAAAATGACCATACTCAGTATGTATCGAATATTCTTTACCCCAAGCCTTTACCACTGAACGTGCAATATCCTCCATCTCTGGACGAATTTCCTTAAGAATTTGCCGTGATTCATCCAATGACTCAGAAACTGCTAACCTTGGAGCAACTTCTTTGAGAATGGCATCACGAACAGCTCTCTTCAGCGCTTGATCCTGTTCACTATCTGAATTAGCTAGGACGTGAAAGCGAATAAGTTGATCTGGCTTCGAAGCGAGTGCTTCTTCGTCCGAAGGTAAGGATTTGGTGATCTTAGTAGCTTCCCTAGTACTTTCCCCAAGTACTGATTCCGAAAAAGACCCAACTATAATAATTAAAATTAAGCTTACTATAAGTACCCTTACTACTTTCATTAAATTTTAACTCCCCTCTCAAAGACATAACTGTAACATCTCTACGCTATCAGTATGTCCAAGATTGTGAAGATTTAAGCAAAGCTAAAAGGTTTTCCAAATCTGATCATGAACTTATATTTTCAATTGATATAGATGCTGCTTGTGAATGTAAATAATCTAAGTTCCATTGTGCGTATTTTGTATCATTACTATGATCGACTAATTGATAATTTTCCTTCAAATATCGTCCGAAATCCATCGTAATTTTACTTGCACCCCAAATATTTACATGTCCTGAATTGTTCATGTCTGTTTTAAAATTAAATCCTATGTCGCTCATTTTGGCACAATAATTAATAAATGGAACATTATTTTCTTTGGAAATTTCTGCTACCTTATTGAACATTTTAGCCTGATCTTTGACCCAGTTATTTTCTGTGTCATTGTAATCAGAAGGAGTATTAGTGAATATCAATTTAAATCCTTTCTGTTTGGAAAGCTCGATGATTTTATTAAGATATTCTTCACTCTTCGGCGGAAGGTCTGCAGTTCCCGTTGCTTGACTATTACTAGAATCGTTCTTTCCGTATTTAGTAGTACCAGATGCGAATCCTTTCGCATAATACTCGGTAGAACTGTCGTAAAAGAAATCTGCCTTTTTGAGTTCTTTCCATCTCTCGTGGTACTTTATAAATGGAAATAGATAGCTAATTCTGTCTCTATATGGTGTACAATTCATAATAGCTTCCAATTTATTTATGGAAAAGCTGACATTGTCAAGAACGTTACTGACGTACCCTATGTCACCATATTCATCTTCCATCCCTAAATAGTATAAATCAACGACAACAATAGGATTTGGATGAGTCTTAAGAACCTCTTTCAGTAAATAATAAGTGACATCTATGGGTTGGCCACCCGTTGCATAGTTAAAACTGGTTAGGTTATATTCATGCCATAACATATTAGGATCGATAGCACCATTCATATGACTTGAACCCATTAACACAACATCGTAGGCATCTCCTGTATGTTTATATAACCCTTCGATCAGCTTAGAACGATGGTCAGTTTTAAGTATGAATATTGAATTTAAAACAGAAGTAACAATTAATAATAGAACAATAAAAATTGAGCCTTTTACCATTACCTTTCTTACCACAAATATTCCAGTCCTCCTTAAAATTGAGAGTAAATAAATTGCTGATGATTATAACCAGGTCCATAAATACCAAATATAAAGATAATTACGATTGCTGTAAAATAAACGGACCATCGAATCACCGTAGTCTGATTAGATAATTCATGACGCAGACTTCTAGACCTTTGTGTCAAATCTCCTATAACGACGATACCCAAACACAATAAAGCCATCAAAAAGTCCTTTGAATCTAATCCTAATTTGAAAATTGAACCGTCAAAAAATACCCAAGGATTAAAATAAAACATGTTTTTTATTAGCGTTATAGCAATAGTAAAAGTGCCGGCTCTAAAAAATATCCATGCAAAATCAACCATTATAAACGTTGCTAAAACTTGAACTAATTTATAATTAAAGCTATTTTTATTAAGTTTAAGAGCCTTTATAATTTTACTTTTAATTGGCTTAAGCATATCACCTAACACCAGATACATGCCATGAAGTGTTCCCCAAATTATATAATTAGTTGCTGCACCGTGCCATAGTCCACTTACAACAAAGACAACCATAATGTTAATATAATTTCTTATCTTACTACATCTATTTCCCCCCAAAGGAATATATAAATAATCCTTAAACCATCCAGTGAGGCTCATATGCCAACGTCTCCAAAATTCTTTAACAGATCTTGAGAAATAAGGACGTTCAAAGTTTCTCGATAACCTAAATCCTAGAACCTCTGCTGACCCCCTTGCTATGTCGGTATAAGCAGAGAAATCACAATAGATTTGAAAGGCATAAAAGACGGTAGCAATGATTATCTCAAAACCTTTATAATTATTAGGACTGTTATATACGGTATTTACCAATTGACCTAATCGATCAGATATTACTATTTTTTTTAAAAAACCCCATAGCATTAAAAGTAACCCATTCTTCACCCTAGCATAATCAAATGTATGATATTCATTAAATTGATGAAGTAGATTTTTCGACTTTTCTATTGGTCCTGAAACTAACTGGGGAAAAAATGACACAAACAAAGCGTACCTTCCCAAATTCTTCTCAGCCTTAACATCTTTTCTGTAGACATCCATAGTATAGCTCAGGGCCTGGAATGTATAAAAAGAAATTCCTAGGGGTATCAAAACATCATAAGTGGGCAACTGTATAGAAATATGAACGTAGGAAAAAATTCTTGCTATGGTATATGTAAAAAAAATAAAATATTTAAAAAAGAATAAGATCAGTAAGTTAATAAAAAAACTCAAAAATACCCATAGTTTTTTTAGCTGCAACGATTTCCTTTCATAACTTATTTCATTTGCTTTGTCTATTAACAAGCCACTAAGATATGTAATTATCGTTGAAACAGCCATGATTACAGCATATTGGGGATTCCAACTCATATAAAAATAGTAACTTGTTATAAGAAGCCAAATCCAGCGATATTTTTGAGTTATTGTAAAATATAATACAGTTACAATAGGAAAGAAAATTAGAAATTGCACTGAAGTGAACGACAAGCTTAAATACCTCCGTTTAGATGTATACCATAGCATGGTATACATACGGTATATTATTTACCAACACTCACGAGTTGTATCCTATCATTTAAATATTAATATTTATTAGCTATTCTGTGTTCTTTTATTAAGATTTGTTTTCTGTGTTTTTCCTCAAGAAGGTGTCTTCTTCCAAAAAAGAGGGATTAAGACAGAGAAAGGGACTCCAGTTCAATGTGAACTGGAGTCCCTTTCTGAGAACCATATTCATTCCTGCTTTACGCTGTGAATCTCTTCAACATTTTAATGGTTTGAACATGCATCCCTTCGTGATACATAGAAAATGTAAGAAATTCGCCAATAGTCTTTAAAGTTAACCCAGATGGCATATTTAATGGCTTAGCTACTACTTCATTCAGGCGGTCACATAATTTTCTTTTAATTCTAAATGTTTGATCTTCCAACATTTTAATCAGCTCTTGCAAGGACGGTGGTTCCACCTTCCAATCAGAAGGTTTGGTTTTGCCTCCAAATAGCTCTGCAAATCCATCTGGCAATTGCATCGGTTCATCTGTAAAGCCAAAGGCAAATTTTTCTTGAACCAGATAAACATGCCCAAGATTCCAACGGATATTATTATTGAACCCCTCAGGTACCAAATCTGCTTGGCTTTCACTAAGTCCTTTTGCTTCATTAACTGTGTTACTACGTATAATTTTCAGTTGGTCAAATATAAAATTTTGCATAGTTTACACCTCCAATGCTAATTATATCAAACTATCACTGAATATACATAATTGCCTTAAACAGATGCTTATTACCCCTTAAGCTTCTGATGGATTATTAAAAAAAGCAGGGGCAGCAACTAATAATAATTATATTATAAAATATGGATATGTTACCAATTATATGGTTTTTGAATATAGTATCGTAGATAAGGAGGTGTTTTCCAGGTGTATGGTTGTGTAAAACCGATTTGTTGCCCCCCCGAATATTGCGTGAGAGATTATTACACCCAACGATTTGTCCCTGTTATTCATCCCATTGTAACTATTAATCGCCAAAATATTATTGATGTTCCCCAGCATTATTATCAACAGACCTCAAGAAACGTAGTAGTTAACCAAGGTTTTCAGGGTCAAGGTTTTCCAGGTTATCAAGCTAATCAAGGCTTCACAAATCGTCTCTTCTTCTAAATTAAATGGAGTTGAAAATTCAATATACAGCAAAAGGGTCTTCGCAATAAGTTTGCGAAGACCCTTAATTCTTATGTAATGGCGGAGGAGGTGGGATTCGAACCCACGGACGGCTTACACCGTCAAACGATTTCGAGTCGCTCTCGTTATGACCACTTCGATACTCCTCCGTAAATAGCGTCACAAAAAAACGATAGTCTTTAGCTGTATAAAATAACGCTGTAAATCAGCGCAATTTTTTAAAAAATAATTTCAGTATGTCCGAGCATTCATCTTCCAGAACCCCAGCAACGACATCGACTTTATGGTTCCATAGTGTATAGTCTAAGACATTCATTACTGAACCTGTTGCCCCGCCTTTTAGATCCATTACCCCATATACAAGTTGCTTTATGCGAGACTGCATAATGGCCCCTGCACACATCGGGCAAGGCTCTAGAGTAACATATAAGATGGCCTCTGTTAAGCGCCAACTTCCCAATACTTCAGCTGCTCGTTGGATCGCTAAGACCTCAGCATGAGCTGTTGGGTCATTTTTCTGTTCTCTTTCATTGTGCGCAACAGCAATCGCTCGACCATGATGAACAACGACCGCTCCAATTGGAACTTCCCCTTGTTCAAAGGCCATTTGAGCCTGTAGAAGCGCAAGATGCATCCAATCCTGATGAAGCATATACACCTCTATGTGGTGACCCCGAGAGGAGTCGAACCTCCGCAAGACAGGGTTTAGGAAACCCCCGCTCTATCCACTGAGCTACGAGGCCATATTGGTACTAGTGTCTAAATGTGCGATATCCGAACCTCGAATATCGCACCTCTAATATTGCAATTGGTGCGTTCGGAGGGATTCGAACCCCCGACATTCAGATTCGAAGTCTGACGCTCTATCCAGCTGAACTACGAACGCAAAATAAGCAAATTATGGCGGAGGGGGTGGGATTCGAACCCACGGACCCCTTACGGAGTCACCGGTTTTCAAGACCGGGTCCTTAAACCGCTCGAACACCCCTCCAATTAGATGACCTGTAACAGCATATCACACTTTTTCTATAAATACAACTAATAATAAACAAAAACACTATCCAATATATTCAACGCCCATATAAGGTTGTAGAGCTTTAGGAATACGCACCCGACCATCCTGTTCCTGATAATTCTCCATTATAGCAGCTACCGTTCGTCCAATCGCTAAGCCACTACCATTAAGGGTATGGATATACTCAGGTTTTTCCTTAGGGCCTCTTCGAAAACGTATGTTTGCCCTCCGCGCTTGGAAATCTTCAAAATTACTACAAGAAGAAATTTCCCTATAAGTATTAAAACTAGGTAACCATACTTCTAAGTCATATGTCTTGGCAGAACTAAAGCCAAGATCTCCCGTTGATAATGTCATAACACGATAAGGAAGTTCTAATTCTTGAAGAATGCTTTCAGCGTCTCTTGTCAACGACTCTAGTTCATCATAAGAATTTTCAGGAAACGCGAATTTAACAAGCTCTACTTTGTTAAATTGATGCTGGCGAATAAGCCCCCGAGTATCCCGTCCCGCTGACCCCGCCTCAGAACGAAAACAGGTGCTGTATGCACAATGATAAATGGGCAATTGACTGGCATCAAGAATTTCTTCACGATATAGGTTTGTTACAGGCACTTCAGCCGTTGGAATTAAGAAATAGTCCGTTCCGACAATTTTAAAGGCGTCATCTTCAAATTTCGGAAGTTGACCCGTTCCAACCATCGAGCCTCGATTGACTAAGTACGGAGGAAGTATTTCTATATATCCCTTGGTAGTGTGACGATCAAGCATAAACGAAATAAGGGAACGTTCTAGTTTAGCACCCAACCCTTTATAAAAGGTAAACCGAGCACCCGTGACTTTAGCAGCTCGGACGAAATCAAAAACTTCCAGCTTTTCGCCAACTTCATAATGTGCCTTTGGTTCAAAATCAAAAACGCGAGGGATTCCCCATGAGCGAACTTGAATATTGTCACTTTCGTCCGTACCAACCGGCACAGAGACATGGGGAATATTAGGTATCTCATAGAGCACCTTTTCCATGTCTTGTACAATATCCGCTGATCTTTGTTCCAAAGCCTTAAGGGTTTGACCAACTTCACGCATTTCTAAAACGAGGCTTTCAGCAGCTTCCCCGTTCTTTTTCAGACGCCCGACTTCTTCAGAAACAGAATTACGACGGGCCTTTAAAGTTTCTATTTCAAAAAGTAATTTACGTCTTTCTTCTTCTTTAATTAAAAAGTGATCTAAGCTAATTGAAATATGACGCTTTTGTAGAGCATCCTTAACCACTTCAGGATTATTACGAACAAATTTGAGATCCAACATACTAAAACCTCCCATGCCAATAAAGAAAACTTGGCTAGCACCAAAGCTACAGGCGCTGGCGTTCGCCATATGCACTTATGCTCTATCCATGAATGGACGAGTGTCCCTGTAGCCAAGACTCGAACAAGGATGTCCGAGGTTAGAACGCCGCCATGGATGGCTAGGTGTCGTGATGGCGAGAAGGGACCTTCCAGAAAGTATATAACTGATGACAGTTATATACTTTCTGACTAGTAGAACACGTTTTTAATGCGCCCAATATTCTTCGATTATATCCAAAAAGTATTGATGAACTCGTTGGTCCGGGGTAAGTTCTGGATGAAATGCACTCACCAATAGGTTGCCTTGACGTGCAAAAACAATTTTGCCTTCATATTCCGCTAAAATCCCTACATTCGGAGCAACTTCCCGCAGGTAAGGAGCCCTAATAAAGACTGCACGTAAAGGCTTAGGGCCCATGACAGGCACTATAAGATCCGTTTCAAAACTTGCCACTTGCCTTCCGAAGGCATTACGTTCTACGGTCGTATCCATCAGGTTTAAGCTATACTGATTACTATCAATTATAGTTTTACTCAATAAGATCATACCAGCGCAAGTTCCAAAAATCGGTAGATCTTTAGTTGCTAGATTTTTTATTTCGTCGCCCATGCCATCGATTTTCAAGAGTTTACCAATCGTTGTGCTTTCTCCACCTGGAATAATGAGTCCTTGAATTCCTTCAAGATCACTTTTTTTTCGCACTTCCACGACATCGCAACCTAATTGTTCTAATACCTGCCGGTGCTCGCGAAATGCACCCTGCAGTGCCAAGACGCCAACACGCTTACTCATTATTACCAACCCCGTTCTTGCATGCGCTGAGATTCAGCTAATGTTGAAATTTCAATTCCGGACATGGGTTGTCCTAAATCTTCGGAAATCTCAGCAAGCAATTTTGCATCCTTATAGTGAGTTGTTGCTAGCACAATTGCTTTAGCACGTGCCTTAGGATCACCCGATTTGAAAATCCCTGACCCTACAAATACACCATCCACTCCAAGTTGCATCATCAAAGCTGCATCAGCCGGGGTTGCAATGCCTCCTGCCGCAAAATTAACCACAGGTAGTTTTCCATGCTCAGCAACATAAACAACCAAATCGTAAGGAGCACCCATATTTTTGGCGGCTGACATGAGCTCTTCTTTTGGCATTAATGTTAAGGCACGCATATCACTCATAACAGTACGCATGTGTCGAACGGCCTCAACAACATTCCCTGTTCCGGGTTCTCCTTTAGTACGTATCATTGCAGCCCCTTCACCAATTCGGCGCAAAGCTTCTCCTAAATTACGACAACCACAAACAAAAGGCACTTTAAAGTCATGTTTATTTATATGATAAGAGTCATCCGCTGGTGTTAAGACTTCAGATTCATCAATATAATCAGCACCTAAAGCTTCTAAGATTTGGGCTTCTACAAAGTGACCAATACGCGCTTTGGCCATAACAGGAATCGATACCACTGCCATAATATTCTTAATAATTGTAGGGTCAGCCATCCGAGCTACCCCACCTTCAGCTCGAATGTCTGAGGGAACACGCTCCAACGCCATTACGGCACAAGCGCCCGCCTCTTCAGCTATTATAGCTTGTTCAGGAGTCGTCACATCCATGATGACGCCACCCTTTAGCATTTCTGCAAGCCCTGTCTTTACTTTCATTGACCCAATATCAGTCATAAATAATTCCTCCTAAAATTTTTTTAGTAAAAGTTAGTGTGAATAAATCGGAATTACCTTTAGATAGCATTTCAAACGCATCTTAAGTTAGCCACTTACTTATTACTTATTACTGACTATCTATTATCTAGCCTCTTACCTCTGATTCCAGACATGGTAACACCTAGTGCGAAATTTGTCAATTTACTCTTCACTTTCAGATTCACCAGAATCTTCCATTCCTTCATCATCTTTCATCAGGACCTTTGCGATGGCAACAACACTACTCTCACCAGTACGCATCGTCATAACTCCATGCGCGGAACGACCTTGATTAGAAATACTAGAAACCTGAAGTCTAAGCATAACTCCATTATTTGTAATAACCATCAATTCATCTTCCACTTGAACAACCTTGATACCAACCAACGTACCCGTCTTGGCATTTAATTTCATGACAATGATACCCTTACCACCCCGTGTTTGAACACGAAATTCCTTAAGGTTAGTGCGTTTGGCAAAACCATTTTCACTCATGGTTAAGAGTTCACCATCATCGCCAATCACATCCATACCAACTACAACGTCATCTTCGTCAAGTGTAATCCCTTTTACTCCACGTGCTGTACGGCCCATATACCGAACATCGGATTCTTCGAAACGAATTGCTTTTCCGTTTCGAGTGGCAAGAAGTATATCGTCTAATCCTTGAGTTAATTTGACACCAATAAGTTCGTCTTCGTCGTCCAAAGTTAAAGCGATTAATCCATCACGCCGTGATGAATCATATTCTTGCAGTGCTGTCTTCTTCATAATTCCTTTTTTCGTAGCAGTTATTAAAAAGTAATCAGAACTATAATCCTTGATCGCCATCACTGCAGTGACCATTTCATGTTGAGCTAGATTTAAGAGATTAATGACTGCCGTTCCTTTTCCAGTTCGACTAGCCTCTGGAATTTCGTGGGCTTTCAGGCGGTACACTTTACCTTGGGATGTAAAGAAAAGAATATAGTGATGCGTCGTCGTGGTAAAGAGATGCTCAACAAAGTCCCGTTCTTTGGTTGCCATCCCATGAACACCCTTACCCCCTCGATTCTGACTCTTATAGGTATTTAGTGGCAAGCGCTTAATATACCCATAATGAGTCACGGTAACTACGACGTCTTCTTGTGCAATAAGATCTTCAATATCCATTTTGCTAACATCAATCGTAATACGTGTCCGACGGGGATCTCCAAATTTATGATTGATATCCCCTAATTCGGATTTAATTATATTAATAACCATACTATCAGAAGCAAGAACGGATTTTAAATAAGCAATGGTATTCATTAGTTCTTGATATTGATTTTCCAGCTTATCCCGCTCTAAGCCTGTCAGACGTTTTAATCTCATATCAACAATGGCTTGGGCTTGTTTTTCACTAAGTCCAAAGCGGAGAATTAAGTTTTCTCGAGCATTTGCTTCATCTGCAGAAGAACGAATTGTTTCTATGACTTCATCAATATGGTCTAGAGCAATACGCAGCCCTTCAATAATATGCGCTTCTGCCTCAGCTTTGTTTAGTTCGAAACGAGTCCTTCGAACGATGACATCCTTTTGGTGCAAGATAAAATAATGAATCATATCTTTAAGTGTTAGAACTCTAGGCTGTCCATTCACCAAAGCTAACATATTCACACCGAATGTCTCTTCCATTTGAGTATGCTTATAGAGTTGATTTAAGATAACTTGGGGATTGACGTCACGTCTTAACTCTATAACGATACGCATACCTGATCGATCGGATTCATCTCGGAGATCAGTAATTCCATCTAATTTCTTATCTCGAACAAGATCTGCTATTTTTTCAATCATTCTGGCTTTATTAACCATAAAAGGAATTTCTGTAACCAAAATGCGGGTTTTACCGGATTTCTCCATATTTTCAATAATAGCTTTAGCCCGTGTTTTTATTGACCCTCTTCCGGTCTCATAAGCGGACCGAATTCCTTCGAAACCCATTATGGTTCCACCAGTCGGATAATCGGGCCCCTTAATATAATTCATCAGATCGCTAACGGATAAGTCAGGGTTATCTAAAAGGGCAATGGTCGCATCTATAACTTCCGTTAAATTATGAGGAGGAATATTCGTTGCCATCCCTACAGCAATCCCTGAAGAACCATTGACCAACAAATTCGGAAATTTTGCAGGCAATACCGTAGGCTCATCTTGTTTTTCATCGTAGTTTGGCGTATAGTCAACGGTCTCTTTATCAATATCTGCCAACATATAGGTAGCCAGTTTGGCCATGCGAAGCTCAGTATAACGCATGGCTGCAGCAGAGTCTCCATCAATGGAACCAAAGTTTCCATGTCCATCAATGAGCGGATAACGGCTAGCAAAATCCTGATCCATACGTACAACCGCATCATAAATTGAACTATCCCCATGTGGATGAAATTTACCCATACAGTCCCCTACAAGACGTGCTGACTTACTATACGGTTTATTAGGGGTCAGACCCAGTTCATGAAGGGTATATAGAATTCTGCGATGCACCGGTTTAAGGCCATCGCGGACATCGGGCAATGCTCGACTTACAATAACACTCATCGAGTAGTCGATGAAGGATTTTTTCATT
>JAJYAS010000693.1 GCA_021779415.1 Bacillota bacterium | reverse complement strand
ATGAATTGTGTTCCTCCTTTCAAATATAAAGATACCTCCACAATTGTCCAACAAATCCCTTTTCTTATCTCAAATTATACGTTTAGTCATCCGTAACATCTATTGACGATTTATTACAAACATTCTAGTAAACTGGCCTCGCTATTGTTAACTGTATACAAGAAAAGTCCGACCGCCAGTTTTCTAGCAGTCGGACTTTAAACGATTGGAGAGTATGCTCCTGAGTCAAACATCGAGACTTCATGACGAAAGTCTATAAGTGTTAGTTCTTCCAAAGGAAGTCTCCTTGATACCTATAAAGCTTAATCGCTAACTGGAGCTCCAGTCTTGTATCATTGTCGGTCAAATCAAGCGCAGAGATTTTCTCTGCCTTTTCCAAACGATATCGTAGGGAGTTAGGATGAATAAACAACTCTCTCGCTGCGCTTTGTATACAACAATTATGATTTAAATAACACTCCAGAGTATCAATCAGATTGATATTATTTTTCACCCCGTAGGCGTAGAGTTTTCCAATAATGCTCCGAACGAACACCGATAACGTTTGTTCGTTACCCGGGTGCATCAGACATTCCATTAATTTCAGGGAGTGATAGTAAATCACTCCTTCTTCACTTCCTAATTTGCGATCCGTAAACGAGAGTGCCTTAAAGGCTTCATCTAAGGCGACCTTGTAATCTCGGGCATTATAACATTGGCGGCCTACGCCTATTTTTATCTTGCAGTTCGTATAAGTCATTTTCAGCGCTTCAAATAGTGCCAGCAGGTATTCTGTAATCACCGTGGTATCCAATAGGCTACCGTCAGACGATTGAAGTAACAATACTGCTTGTTCATCGCTTATGGCGACTGCACTGGCATTCATAGAAAGGTCGCAGATGATGCTGCGCAAAACCCCTTCGATTTGTCGCTTTCCCAGTGCGGCGTTGATTTGGATGACACTCAAAACCGCCTCTCTAGACAAATCAAAACCGGGGAGATTTTCTTTCTCATAGAAATTATTGGCCTCATCTTTATCATCAAATATAAGACCAAAGATTAAATTTTTCAAATATCTATCTTCTATGTCTACCTGTGCCTGGCGGCAGAGTTCCAACACCACTAAATTGTGCAGTACAACTCGGACAATTCTCATTTGTTCCCTGTTCAAGTTTTCTTTGAATATATTCAGATATTTTGTAATTTCTCCTCTTATAATGATCGGAAATACCATTCTCGGAGAGGTGATCCCATACTCCGGCAACTCAGGTAATGTGACAGGCTGATGGGTACTTTGTAACAAACGTACATACTCAACTATTCTAGGGTCCACATGTTGTGGCTTCCAATATTTTATGCCAGTTCTTCTATCTGTGTTTGAAAAGGTAGGGGTGTCATAATAAGAACGTGCTAGTACCAGGAAATACTCATTTTCAATCAGGATGTTCACTTGTAGCTTTTGGGCTAAGTAGTCGGTAATACCTTGGTAACCACCACCATTAATGATTATCTCCAAAAACTCATCGTAAAGCCTATCTGCTTCCAAATCGCTGTCCTCAAATATCTTTCTCATAAACATCTGCTTATTCCACCCTAACCTTTTAAAATATAAATACTGGAAAAACTCACAAAAGATTATTTTTATAAGAATGCATAGCGTATTTAACATTTTTATTACTGCTTAAGCACTGATATTTACACTTTATTATAACACACTGAATTAGCTCAATAATCAGTGCGCACTGTACTCTACTAAAATCCGTGAATTAATCTTGCCGATATTTAACCCAAATTACTATAAGTATGAAGGATACTCTTTGCTGCAACATGCAAAAACCCTAATATCAGGTTGTTGGATTAATTAAGCAATTATTAATATTGGAATATTTTCGGATTTACTCATATATGATGAGATAATAATACAAATGATTGAGGAAAAGATATGCATAAAATTCGTAAAGCAGTTATTCCGGCTGCAGGACTTGGCACACGTTTTTTGCCGGTAACAAAGGCTCAACCTAAGGAAATGTTGCCTATTGTGGATAAACCTACAATCCAGTTTATTGTAGAAGAAGCAGTTCAATCGGGGATTGAAGACATTATAATCGTTACCGGGCGTAGTAAACGTGCGATTGAAGACCATTTTGATCGTTCACTCGAACTGGAGATGTTCTTGAAAAATTCCAAAAAGGATGAGCTTTTGGATATGGTTCAAGATATTTCGCGGATGGCGAACATTTTTTATGTTCGTCAACAGGAAGCGCTAGGATTAGGTCATGCTATCTTTTGCGCACGCAAGTTTATAGGAGATGAGCCTTTCGCAGTGTTGCTCGGGGATGATATCATTCATGCCAAGATACCTTGCTTGAAGCAAATGATCAATATTTACGAACTTTATGGGGCTAGCATTGTCGGGGTCAAGGAGGTCTCTTTAGAAAAGGTTTCTAGATATGGAATTGTAGATGGAGAGAATATTGGCGAACGTATCTATAGTGCTCGGGATCTGATTGAAAAGCCTAGTCCAGAAGATGCCCCCGCGACACGTTTAGCAATTATGGGACGTTATATTTTAAATCCAGAGATTTTTGGAATTTTAGAAAGCCTTCAGCCTGGTAAGGACGGAGAAATACAACTGACTGACGGTTTGCGTGAACTTAACAAAGTACAGAAAATTATTGCCTATGATTTTGAAGGGCGCAGATATGATGTAGGAGACAAATTAGGTTTCATTCAAGCTACAATTGAATACGGCTTAAGACATAATGATTTATCTGACGATTTAATGAACTATCTACGTGAACTCATACAGGTACGTTCACTCCTAAAGTAACCTTGTCAATAGAGAACGATGTTAAGGCCGTTGAACCAGCACCTTCAGAACATATGACTAGAGGATGCCTCGACTATTTGAGTCATCCTCGCGCTGATCTCTGCTCTTCTGACTTGCAACTTCTGTCAAATACCGCGTCTCCCGTGATTACCGAAGTCCAATATGATTATCTATTAATTACATTAACCTTCTGACCCGTGTTATGACTAGTACCATTGTTCTCGTTTTTGGCCTCAGCTTCAGCTACTGCCTCAGCTTCTACTTCGTCGTCTTCTTCTTCGT
>JAJYAS010000692.1 GCA_021779415.1 Bacillota bacterium | reverse complement strand
CTGGATGAATTAGGCTACATTAATCTTGGCGCAGGGAGTCCATTAATTTTCCAGTTCTGCTCAGAGCGTTATGAACGTGGCAGCCTGATCCTAACCACAAACCTAGAATTCGGCCGTTGGGGGGAGGTGTTTGGAGACAATGCCTTAACCGTAGCTTTACTAGATCGGATAACCCATCATGCCCATGTTATCCCTTTCATTGGTGAATCCTATCGGTTTAAGGAAAGTAGAGAAAAACTGGAGTAATTGATTCTAAGTAAACCTAGCTTCTATTCCAGAAAAGAAAGCCTCTCTGGGTTAGACTTGACATGGGACCCTACGTCGGATGCTTCAATGGGTCGAGGGCTGTGGCTCCTATGATGTATTCCTTTAGGGTAAGCCCCATCCCTTGATTAAGGGTAGCATCCGCCGCCCCCATGTAAAGTCTTATTTGGGGTCAACGGGGGGTTGACTTAACTCAAAAATAACTGCCTTGGGGCGGTCAATTTTTTAGCTGTCACGGTGGTAAACTTTTTACTTGACACTACTACCTTTATTTAAGTTTTATAACCATATACACAAATTTCGAAACTTATTTTCGAAGAAATTTCATCCAAAAACTAACCAAATTTTCGGTAAACACTTCCTCGTTTATCCGATTATTCTTTCCTTGATTCACTGAAAATGAACCAACTCCGGCTAAGCTTTCTTCGACTCTAAGTTCAACGAACGTTACACTGGGTTTAATATAGGTTTCCATTGATCTCTCATCCTTTTACTCATTTTTTTAAACTTCTAGTTAAACGTGCTGAAATTCTTATAATAGTATTGAAAAATAAAAAAACTCATTTTGGTAGCTGGCTACCATTTTACAGGCCCTTTAGCTTTGCGTCCCTGTCTTTCGACAAGTTTGCTATTATCAATAAAGTTTTAATTTTTTAAATTTTGGTAACTTTATATAATATTTTAATATATTTCTTATCCAAAGTCCATACTCTGAACCTTAATTAATTCATATTAATAATGTATTTATTTTGACTCGGTAATATTTTGCGAGGGCAGATTATCCGGTGGAAGAATAAGTTTACTCCCCCTTTTCCTTTTGAGGAATCGTTTGGAATTGAAGAAATAATTGTAAGATCCAAAGTATATCTTATAGTCACGCTTCTTCACATTATTCAAGACGACTCCCAAAATATTGGCATTCAGTTTTTCAAGCTGTTCCTTCACACGTTTTAGACTCGTAAGATTGGTTACACCCATTCTCACGACCAATAAGGTAGCATCAACTTTTGACGCAACAATAGCTCCATCCACAACGCTCGTCAGCGCAGGTGTATCAAAAAGGACGATATCATACTCATTTCTCACTTTAGACGTAAACTCTTCGAAACGAGCTGAGCATAGTAGGCCAATGGGGTTATGATGGTCATTACCGCAAGAACAGTAAGTAAAGTTAGCAATATTAGTCTCACTTAGTGCATCACTTAACTCAATCTTTTCAGCGAGATAATCCGATAACCCCAATTGTGATCCTGTATTTAACCTCTTGGCAGCAGTCGGCTTACGCATATCAGCATCTACCAGAAGTACCTTACAACCTGATTGCGCCATTGTAATTGCCAGACTAATTGCAATAGAAGTTTTCCCCTCTTCCGGATTACAGCTTGTCAGACCAAATGTCCTTAACAATTTCTGGTCATCACTAATTAGAATGTTAGCCGAAAGCATTGCATAGGCGTCTTGAACAGCTTGGTTTACGTTATTATAAACATTGAACGTCTGCATTTGCATTTTTTGCTTCCTCCTTATCGGATATTAAGTTCCGGAATAATTCCAATAACATTCACATTCAGACCCTTTTCGATGTCTTCCGCTGAACGTATAGTCGTGTCGAAGTATTCAATAATACATATAATTCCAAAGGCTACCATTATCCCCAATATTATTCCCAGCAGAACTTTCTGCGTGCTCCAATTATTCACAGGGTAATCTGGTATTAATGCTTCGTCCAGGATGCCAACATTATCACTGTTTGAAAGCTGACGAATCTTTGATGCGAATGCGCGTCCCATAGAATTTGCAACAGCTGCAACTATAGTTGGATCAGAGCCTTTAGCACTAATTGTGAAAATATTGGAATCCGCTCTACTATTTATACTAACCATCGATTGGATTTGGTTTTCTGGAATTCTAAACACTTTTAGTTCCTGCGATACCACTGAAGTCACCGATCTGCTATGAATAATTTCGTAATACTGTCGGACCAATTGCTGACTAAGAGTTATATCCGAAGTATTCAGGGACTGTCCCTTCATTGACACCTTATCTAGATTCATGATGTACAATGTCGTATCCGCTTGGTACAAAGGTCTCGAATAATAAACATTCAAAAAACCTATTCCTCCGCCTAGTACCGATAAAAGCAGAAGTAACCACCATTTGCGAGCTACCGCATAAAAAATACGCCTAATTTCCATTCTATTCTTCCTTTCAAGCTCTGAATTTGAACCTAAGAAGGTCCGTTTCCACGATTCAAGGTGCGAAAAATATAAAAATTTTACCTTATCACTTCAATGATTGTTATTATCACCTTCCAAAAAATCATTTCTGATATCCAATTTCAAAGCCCCACCGCACATTATATGGTAATAAGAAACTACAGTTTGAATTTTGAATTTTATCCACAATATTTTTTACGCAACTCCTTTTATCCCCATTTATCCTATTCTATACCAACTTTAAATTTCCTTTTATTATCCGAAATTTTCTTCTAAAATTTAGTTATAATTGCTATTTATTCTAAACGAGCAAACGAACATTTCCATGCGCAGTGAGAAGTTAGACACAATAACTTCAGTATTCGTTTAGACCTGGTGGATGCTTCATACGTCAAAAGAAGACACGAATCACCCCGTGTCTCCAAAAACTTCTGTAGAATAGTTTGACTAATCCTCTTTTGTTTGATTCCTTCCCCATATTATGCTGCACCTTCAGATCGAACCACTTCCAGGAAACTTCGCAGAAGGGAGTGAAGTGAAGCGTACCCGGAGGAAAATTTACTTAAATAGCTTGCCGGAAAATAGAAGTAAACCAAAAAAACGCAGTGCATC
>JAJYAS010000691.1 GCA_021779415.1 Bacillota bacterium | reverse complement strand
TCGCTTTTAATGATGAACCCTCTGGTAAACTTTCGCTTAACCTCGGTATTTTAGAGTTGACATCAGACGAGGTTCGTTTCGTCATCGATATCCGCTATCCTGTTACCTACCAACTGAACGATGTTTTTTTACCCATTGAAAAAATAGCCCAGAGCGAGCAATTTGGCCTTAAAATTCTGACCCACCAAGAAGCACATCATGTCCCCAAGGACAGTTCTTTAGTTGTATCTTTGCTTAAAGCGTATTCTGATGTTACTGGACTTGAACCCTTTGCCTTTGCCATTGGTGGGGGAACTTATGCTAAAGCACTTCCTCAAGGAGTTGCCTTCGGCCCCGTTTTCCCTGGTGAACCAGAAGTAATTCATTGTGCTGATGAATACATCTCGATTGACAACCTTCTCTTAACGACTAAAGTATATGCCCAAGCTATTTTAAATATCGCAGCCGATCCTGAGAATAGGTAGGACCTTGCTAACGATGCTTTAAAAAGCGCTTGACTGTTTTATGATTTACAAGTATAATAATCCTTGTTGTTATTGCGCCACTAGCTCAGCTGGTAGAGCATCCGACTCTTAATCGGCAGGTCCCTGGTTCGATCCCTGGGTGGCGCACCAAAATTATTTAAAATTGTGTAGTAAGCATTTCAGTAAAATGAGATGCTTATTTTATTTGTTTTCGGATAGTTGCAGACCATCCGATTAATTGATGATTTTTACCTAGTCGGAAGGTCCAAAAACCTATCATTCATATGCCTTTTAGGGTATTTAGACATATGCGGAGTTTGTATTAGTGTCTGTCCTTGGGGAAAACCGAGATAGAAACAATATCCATAAGTGTTTTTATCTGGATTATTTAGAATTAAATTATGAATTTTAACAACGTAGTGTTTGGACAATGGCGATCAAAGGGATTTGACAGGGGAATAATTTTGAAGTAAAATCCTTTTAAAAGGAGTGAACGTTCATTCCAAAACATTAGTATCTGTATTGGAGACTATTATGCAAGAAAAAACTCTAGATAAAAGGGCAGCGGCATTGTTAGCCACACTTGAACTGATATCTGAACAGGGATTTCACGGGACACCGATGTCGCAAATTGCTAAAAAAGCAAACGTTGGAGTAGGCACGATTTACCGTTACTTTCCCAGTAAAGAAGACTTGATCAATACACTATATATTGATGTTAAGACTCGCTTATCTCAGTATGTTCTTAGAAATTATTCGGAGGGTATGCCAATCAGGGAAAATTTCTTATTACTATTACACAATACTTTTGATTACTTTATCGAACGTCCAATGGAATTCCTTTTTATAGAACAGTATTCCAACTCTCCACTAATCACGGCTGACACTCGGCATGAAGGTATAGGAATATTTGGGCAGGTTCGAAATCTATATAAGCAGGCACGAGAAGAGAAGTTGATCAAAGAACTTCCAGAAGAAATGTTGATCGCCCTTGCCAATGGGGCAACACTCTCTCTCGTTAAGCTTTGTTTGTTTGCAAATGTTAAAGTTGACGAACCTACTCTTAATTTGGGACTAGATGCGATATGGGATGCAATTAAACGGTAATAGTGAGCACCTTTTTTAAGCGTAAAGGAGCGAATATTCATTCGGAAAATATGAAACATTGTAAAGGGATGATTTTATGTAACTAAAAGATAGTAAGGGATTTCAAGGTTAAAGATATTAGTAGCGATGAAAACATCTAAAATCATACTTAAACTTATGTGTTATGAATAATTAATATAGAAATTGGAGGCATATACTATGGAATTTATAAAAAATCAAAAAAATGGTCTGGAACTATCTAGACTTGGACTTGGCTGTGGTCGTATGTCAAATTCTACTGGTGCTACTGACAGAATTGAAAGCATAGCCACGATCCATGCTGCTCTGGATGCTGGAATGTCATTTATAAACACAGCAGATTTCTATGGCAGTGGTCATAACGAAATGCTGATCGGTGAAGCGCTCAAAGGTTACAATAGAGACAAGGCTTTTGTATCTGTAAAGTTTGGAGCATTAGTGTCTCCTAACGGAGCCATGTATGGTCTGGATGTGAGACCTTTTAATATAAAGAACTATCTCACTTATTCGCTTAAAAGATTAAATTTAGACTATATAGATCTTTATCAGCCGGGAAGAATTGACCTAGGCATTCCTGTTGATGAAACCATAGGAGCCATTGCCGATATGGTTAAGGCTGGATACGTAAAACATATTGGAATCACCCAAGTTGATGCTGATACTTTAAGGAAGGCTCATTCAGTTCATCCCATAAGTTTAGTAGAGGCTGAATATTCTCTTTTTAATCGCAGTATCGAAAAGGATATTTTGGCTACTGCAAAGGAATTGGGAATCGGTGTTTTGGCCTTTGGTGCTTTAGCTCATGGAATGCTTAGCGGCACTTGGACAAAAGATCGCGTAGATGATGGATACAATTCTATCATTCCGATATATTCTAAAGAAAATATAGCAAAAAATCTTTCTCTTGTTGAAGCTTTACGTGAAATAGCCGCAGAAAAGCAAATTACTCTATCACAGCTAGCTATTGCTTGGATTTTATCTAAAGATGAAGGTATTATAGCTCTAACTGGTGCCAGAAGAGTGTATCAGCTTCAGGATTCAATGAAATCGCTGGATGTTAGACTAAGTGAAAGTGATGTTAAGAAAATTGAAGCTGCTATACCAGAAAATGAGATAGCCGGTGGTAGTTTTCCTAATATGAAATTCAAAAACGGAATTATAGTCCATTAGTATATTTGCATAAAGTCCCTTTATCATCGAACCTTAATCAAGATTTTTGTACTAATAACAAGTCTTAGGAAGATAATGCCCCAAACCGTCACATTACGAATACACTAGCCCAGCCCATTCCCAGATAAGGGGAGGGTATACCGGCTTAGTAAAGAAGAACTGGTGAAGTAAAGAGATGTTTTGAGTGGGGTTGAATCAGTAGAATTAGAGTTGAGTAGAAACCCTTGCCCAGTTTTTTGCAGTTCTGACGCTGAATAAGCGTCTTTTTATTTTGCGTAGGAGGAGTTTAGCAACTCATGATAGACGAATTATATATGGATATGAATAGCCTGAGT
>JAJYAS010000026.1 GCA_021779415.1 Bacillota bacterium | reverse complement strand
ATACGAGAATGGGCTAGTTCGGCATGACATAGTCCATTTTCGTCAATACCGCAGGCAGTGAGCCAGTATTTTGTTTGAAGATGATCGTAAATAACAATACCATCATACCAAGCAAAACGCCAAAGTGGTAGGGTTAAGTCCTCTACAGCGTGGTTAGGAAGGGATTCGATCTCGTTTTTGAGATCATAACTTAAAAAACCAACTGCTCCGCCGGAAAAAGGGAAAGGAGAATGAGGCACGTGGTATTTACTTTGTGAAACATTAAGGAAATTTAAACAGTCCTGGTTCTGAACTACAATTTCCTGCTCTGGTCTGTTTGGCCAATCAAGCTCAAGACGATCAGAATAAGCGGAGGCTTGTAAAAATGGTGAAGAACCCATATAAGAATAACACCCTAGTTCTGGATAGTCGTTTCCACTATCTAAAAAGAAGGGAGCAGGTTCTTCTTTAAAAGCTTCAACTAAGACATGTGGGGAAACTGAAATGGAGAGTGGTTTTACAACCCAAGAAAAAGGCAGATTCTGACGATTCCAGGTTTTGGCAGTGAGGAGGGCATTTTTTAATAATAGATGTCCAGATTGGGTTAAAATGGCTTCCGGATGGAACTGAATTCCTTCTATGGGGAGGGTCTTATGGCGAATTCCCATGATTTCGCCATCATCTGTTTCGGCAGTAATTATTAATTCCTCAGGCAGGGTAGAACGCTCTAGGATCAACGAGTGATAGCGGGTAACTTCTATAGGATTATTAAGGTGACTGAAGACGCCGTGCTGATCATGACGAATGCTTGCTGCTTTTCCGTGAACGGGTCGTTTCGCCCGGATTACTTTTCCGCCAAAAAATTGTCCAATGGCTTGATGTCCGAGACACACTCCTAAAATGGGGATAAGACCTTGAAAGTGTTCGATGACCGCCAAAGATAAGGGGGCTTCATTAGGGGTACAAGGACCAGGCGAGATCACAATGAGATCGGGGTGAATTGCTGCGATATCGTTTAAATTACAGGCATCTTGGCGCTTGACAATGACGTCTTCCCCAAGTTCACCGAAGTATTGGTAGAGGTTATAGGTGAAAGAATCATGATTGTCCAGCAAAAATATCATTGTGTTTCTCCTTTAAACCTGGACGGTTTCAGATTGTAAACAAAAAGAAAAGTTGCTCTAGGCAACTAAATATTTAAGATTTTGTATCATGCAACATAGTGGTCAACGCTTCAAAGGCGGACTGAAGGTTGGGGTTGTTTATACCCTGCAAGACAATGGTCTGATTAATAGTAACTAGCCCAACATTGGGCCCTTCGACTTCAATTTGCAGTGACTGGACATCAAGGGTTAGATTGCGGTGATCGACATTAAAGCTCATACGTTTTGGTTCGGGAAAGCTGGCTTGAAGGCTTGTCGAGTTGAGTTGGTCTTTATTAGAAGATTCCGATTCGCTGGGGGTATGCAAATCACTCAAGACGAAAGAAGACTCCGTGAGTAACTTTTGCATGATGGCCATATTCGTATTCCAAGGCAATTGGATAAGTTCTGATTGGGTCATTCCCGAAGGTGAAACAGATAAAATGACGTACGAACCATCTTGTGTTAAAAAGGGTTTTTCCGAGCATCCGCTAAGGAATAGACTCGATAGTAATACTACAAGACTAAGCCCGAGTGTTGACATCTTCCGTTTAAACAATGGGATATCCTTCTTCCTAACCAAAATTATCGAGTGAAACCTGTAGTAGTATATTCGCTATAAAACTCAGAAATCCTGCTTTTCGTTGATTCCATCCATAAAAATGGTGTACAATGGCTGCAGAGAGGGGTCAACAGTGTGGGTAAGGACATCGTAATTTTTGATGTGAAATCGACGGACTTCGAGGGTAGGCAAGAAGAAATTGTAGAATTTGAAGCACTTAGAATTAGTAATGGAAAGATTCAAGCGACTTGCCACTTTCTTGTTCGGCTTGAGCATCCCAATTTGAAGGAAGAAGAGATTAATGTTACATCTTCCCTGGAGGAGCATCGTCAGGAGATACTAGACCTCTTCGAGGATGCAATCCTTGTGGGGCATCAAATGTCATTTCACCTCTCTATCTTAGAAAAGACATTAAAGGTTAATTTTCAACAGTCTTTTTGGGACACTCTGGAATTAGCCCGAATTTTTTTCCCTGCAGTGCATCATTACCAGTTATCTTTTTTAGCCGAAAGGCTTTCGTTGTCATTAGGAGACGAATCTAGGCATCGATCGGCATCAAATGCCTGGCTAACTTGGAAACTTTTCGAGGCCTGTTGGAAGAAAGGGTTGGAATTTGATCTTAGCTTCTTTGACCAAGCTAAACTCCTTCTCGAGGGATGGGAAGGGAGAGGTTTTATCGATGAATTGCATAGAGAGATCACGCACAGTTTCCCTGATCGTCAAATTAGAACGGATCTGGTGCTTGCCCCCGGTGCTGAGGGACTGTTTGTACGTGCTCAATCCCCGGTTTTAACCCTTCCTAACTCCGAGTGGGTTAGTGATTGCTTTGCTCCGGGAGGAATCCTTGAACGAAGTTTACCAGGCTTTGAGAGCAGACCGGGTCAGGTGAAGATGGCCAAACTAATTGCTGATGGGCTTAGCTCCTCTCGACATGTCGTGGTTGAAGCTGGAACAGGGACGGGGAAATCGTTTGCTTATTTAGTACCGTGCCTATGGTCTGCTAAAAAAACAGGACAAAAAGTTGTGATTGCGACTCATACGATTCCCCTACAAGAACAACTTCAAAAAAAGGATATCCCAATTTTGGAAAAGGTATTGCCCTTTCCGTTTCGGGTCGCCATTTTAAAAGGGAAAGGCAACTATTGTTGCCTGAAAAAGTGGCAGGGATGCTTGTCTAATCCAAAAGAAATTCCAAGAGCAGAGTATAGGCTTGCTTATTTAAGTATTCTTGTTTGGTTAAGAGAAACGCTAACAGGGGACTTGCAGGAACTCTCGAAAGTTCCTGGGCTCTTGAAGAGTTGGCCTAGCCTCAGCGCTGACAATGAAATGTGTATTCCGGGAAGGTGTTCAAAGGCAGGTGTTTGCTTTTTGCTGAGAGCACGCAAGAAAGCAGAAGAGGCGGATCTATTGATCGTGAATCATTCGCTACTCTTTTCCGATCTTAAAACAGACTACAATGTCTTGCCGGAATACCATCAGTTAGTGATTGATGAGGCCCATCAAATGTATCAGACGGCACTGCAACATCTCGGATCTGATTTGAGTTTGGACAGTGTTACCCATAGTATTGACAGTATTTATAGACTGACAGGGCCATGTTTTTATGTCACGCTTAAACAACGCTTAGGATCATTGACTCAAATAGTGCCCTCTGTACCTTGGGAAACATTTGAGAAAAGACTTGAGGTTCTCCCCGAGCTATGTCCGGTGGTCGTGGAACAGGCCAAAGATTTATTCCAGTTATTATCATCTATTTTAGGAACAATGCGCACGTTTCGCTTTGTCGCAAGCCATTCCACTAAAACGTGGTGGGAAGGGTTAAATGTTCAGATAGAGAACTTAGTAGGTCGAATCAAAGCAGTGGCCACTGTCCTCGAAAGTTTATTAAGCACATTTAATGGAGAAGACTCGGAAGAGATCGAAGAATTGAAATACGTACTATCTGGGCATCAAAGAGAGTTGCAAGGTTTTATTGACACGCTGATTATCGTCAGAAACGTAAATAATCCGCAACAGGTGACTTGGCTTGAACAGAACTCAAAACTTTATCTAAAGACTTCCCCAATCGAAGTGAGTGACATACTTAAGGAAAAAATATTTTCACGTCTTGATACTGTTGTTTTAACCTCCGCTACACTAAGTATATCAAATTCTTTCCAGTATTTTCTTCAAGATGTTGGACTACCCTCTACAACAACAACGGCACAGGTGGATTCGCCCTTTGACTATGATCGACAGATGCGCCTTTTCGTGGTTAAGAAGGGCTTTAACCAGCAAAACTCTGACTTTGGGAAAGCCCTGGAACTTTCGAAATTTATTGTCGAAGTTGCTGAAAGGATGAATGGACGGACGTTAGTTCTTTTTACTGCTCATAAATTGCTGAATGAAACCTATGCGTTATTGCATCAGAAATTAGCCAGAATTGGCATTGAAACACTAGCCCAAGGAGTGCACGGGGAACGTAGCACAATGATAGAAGCCTTTAAGCGAAATCCAAGGAGTGTCATTTTGGGCGCGAATAGTTTTTGGGAAGGAATTGATATTCCAGGTGACACGTTATCTTGTGTCATCTTAGTTAAACTTCCTTTTTGGCCTCCTTCGTTACCTTTGATTGAGGCACGTTCGGAATATATAAGTTTTCAAGGACGGGATCCCTTTCAAGAGCTCTTACTTCCTGAAGCTGTTATCCGTTTCAAGCAAGGGTTTGGGCGTCTAATACGTTCAAGAAAGGATCGAGGGATTGTCATCTTGCTCGATGACCGAGTGATCGATAAATATTACGGGAGGTATTTCTTGAGTTCGTTACCTATTCGGACACATATTCGAGGAGAAAATGAACTCGTGCTTGGTAAAATAGAGGAATGGAATCTTGGAGAGTTGGACAGAGAGCTTTAATAATTGTCTCAAAAATGGTAAACTAGAGAAAATCAAGAGGGGAGGTTAATTTTTCGGTGAAACAATATCCCATTTCTCGTGATGGTTGGTTTTATCTGGTGATATTGGCAGTTCTAATGGGTTTGGCCTATTGGGCTTGGCCTTGGCTGGTTATTTTGCCAGGTATTCTGTTCTTGTTTGTTCTATTTTTCTTTCGTAATCCTAACAGAGATATCCTACCTGACGAATTATCGCTAGTTTCTCCCGCTGACGGAGTGGTCATGGATGTGGAAAGAGTCTTTGAAGACCAGTTTCTTAACGGAGAAAGTATTCGCGTTCGTATCTTTCTAAGTATCTTTAATGTTCATGTCAATCGCTGCCCGATGGCCGGCGAGGTTGTTTTTCGTGCCTATCGACCGGGACAAATGATTCCTGCCTTTAAAAGCCATGCATCAGAGCTGAATGAGAAGAACTATGTTGGAATCCAAAATCAACGCTTGCGAATTTTAGTCACGCAGGTGACAGGATTTATTGCTCGTCGGATCGTGTGTTGGGTTAATAAGGGAGATAACGTGACCAAAGGAAATAGATTTGGTCTCATTAAATTTGGTTCGTGTACAGAAATTTTTGTACCAACCGATGTAGAAATCATGGTTAGCCCCGGAGATAAGGTGAGTGGGGGAGTAAGTATTATAGGGAGAGTGAGTGTTGAATGAGGAGAGGTCCGATTCCTGCCCGCATGATCCCAAGCATCTTTACCTTGGCTAATTTACTGTTTGGTTTTCTAGCCTTGATTTGGGTCATTGAAAGCAATTATACATTAGCAGCGGCGATGATTTTACTTTCTGTACTTATGGACAGTTTAGACGGAAAAGTGGCACGTAGGCTTTCCGTAAGCTCAGATTTCGGGAAGGAACTCGATTCTTTGAGTGATTTAGTTTCTTTTGGGGTAGCACCAGCAATTCTTACCTATCAGGCAATTTTAATGCCTCATCAAACTGAGCTTGCTAAGTATCTAGGTCTGGGCATCGCTGTGGTTTTCGCATTATGTGGTGCAGTCCGTTTGGCGCGTTTTAATATGCTCAATATCACCACTTATTTTGTGGGCGTTCCCATTACGTTTGCGGGCGGTTTTATGGCTCTGTTAATGTTCTTGCGAACTATGGTGCCTTGGTATATTTACCCCGTTAGCATGGTGATTTTGGCTTTCTTGATGGTTTCTACTTTTAAGGTGCCGAAGTTGAGTAAGTAGGGGGACTTGTGTGACCCAGCGCTCAGTGCTTACGACGCAGAGCAAACTAACCGTTCAAGCTCCAGGCTTTGGGGAGCGGGGTTCCCGCCAACTGCGCCATCCTTGGCGCAGTTGGCGGCAGTGCACCTCCTTGTGCACTGCCCCGTATCTGGGGTCGGTCGCTTGAACGGAAGTTTGCTATCTGCTTACGTAAAGACGTCGCGCTGTGTCCCACTGCGTCCCGGGCTTAGGTCGGGGGACGGAGAGCTGGAATGACGGGGGAAGGAACTTTTGGGTGGACGGCACATTTCATGTGCGCCGTCTGTTCCTAGAGGGAACATTTTCTGCACTTCTGCACTGCCCCGTGTCTGGGGTCGGTCGCTTGAACGGAAGTTTGCTATTTGCTTACGTAAAGACGTCGCGCTGTGTCATACTGCGTCTCGGGCTTTGAACGGGCGATATATGCGGTATACGACGTATTCGTACTGCGAATCACGACGAGCAGGGAAGGTAATTTACCTTCCCTGCTCGTTTTTTTCACCTATGGCACGTATGAAGCATATAGTATGGCACGGAACTGATCTCAAAGGGGGAAGTGCAGATGGATAACCAACAAGTAAGTTGGAATAGTGTCGGATTACGGATGGTTCAAGGGTTAACGACAACGATTGATGCTGTCCGTCAACTGGATGCTCAGGAAGCTTCTTTAGTTATGCGTTTGTTAGGAAAAAGCTGTACGCGCATGATTAAGGATGGGGTAGGGCATCAATTTGGGATTGCATTAATTGAAACTAGTGCCCAATTAGCTATGAAGGAATCGTTAGTCTTAGAAGATGTTCTTAAAGTTATTACGGGCATCATCGGTCGCCTTTACTTTACTGCCAATACAGAGGAGGAACGTTTGCTTGTGGGTCAACTGGAAGAGGCAGTAAAGAATTACCAAATTATATAGAAGGGCAATCAAGATTTTATTTGCATACATTAACACTAAGCAGTGTTCAAGCGGAAGTAAAGGAGGAAGGTTAATTTATGCGCATTTATTACGTTCGGTTACCTGAGTTCGTACTTAATGTTTTAAGAAAAGTTTTTGGTTAAAGTGGTATGAAAAGCATTGTTCCCTCCTAGAATGATAGTAAAGACAAGCAAGGAGGGAAATTATGCGTCACAGTCGTTATGTATGGTTACTCGGTCTATCACTCTTCTGTCTAATTACGATCCTCACTTTTAAAACTCCTCAGACAGTCATTACAGCATTAGCAGATCCCCATTATGGGAATTCTCCACAAATGACAATTCAACACTTTTGGAAGCTTATGGATCTCCGTCAAACCGATCTTGCCCGTGAACTATTAGTTCTGCCATTGGGATCCTTGGACGAAAAGGAGTTCACGACTTGGGAAACAAGGTTAAATAAAGATCCGCTGTTGTCCTTACAAAAGGTACAATTTATGAATTCAGAAATGGGCCCTTTGCAAGCGACAATTGTGCGCGTTTCTTGGACATCATCAGTTCAAGAAGCTCAGACGTTTACGTTTTCTTTTCATTTAGTTCAAAACGAAAAGGGTTGGCGTATTCAAGGAATAAAGCAAATCAACGACCTCTCATCTTGAGGGGGGAAGCATAATGGAAGGTTCTTTTGGGCAAAACACGGATGTACTCACCGGTAAAGCACGAGGGCTAGAAACAGAGTTGCGATTCTATTTAGGCGTGATCTTCTTAGTAACGGGGTTAATCTTGTACCTTTGGAAATAAATAAACGGTTGGACACGGTTATTCTGAAATTGGAAGGCCGTGTTTTCTTTTGGTTAAAAGGGTCGTATTCTTATGGATACGGTATAGTTTCCATAAAAATCGTTAACACTTACCATTAGTCATTATCGATTGTTGAAAATCAAGGCGTGCTGAAATACACACAGAAATGTGTGTTAAGTCACACTAAGTAGGTGGTTGCCGTGATAAACTGACAATCATAAAGAAGGAGGTCATTTATATGGCAGACGTAAAAAAAGAGGCTCCTGAGTTGGAGTGTGCTCATTGTGGTACAACCAGTGAACTTACCCCTATATTGACCTATGTACACCAAGGTGAAGAAAAACATGTATGTACGCATTGCTTGCCAATGCTCATTCATGGTTAGGAGATGGCTATGCGCTTTACACTAGATATGAAACTAAAAGATATTATGTCCGCCAATCCGAAGACTGCGGAGGCTATGCAGGAACTGGGCTTACATTGTCTGGGGTGTGCTTTTTCTGTCAATGAAACGTTAGCGAATGCTGCTCAAATGCATAATCTTGATCCGAATTTGTTGTTGGAAAAGGTTAATTCTGTAGAACAAGGGGAAATTTCTGCGGAAGCTGCTGCTAAGGCTCAACCAGCCGGGTCAATTTTGCAAATGGATAAAAAAACCTATTCGATTGCTCCTCATATACCTGCAGGGGTCGTGACCCCGGAAATTTTACGCAAGATTGCAGATGTTTCAGAGAAATACCATGCTCAAGCACTTAAAGTGACCTCTGCCCAGCGTATTGCCATTGTTGGGTTACGACCTGAAGATGTCCCAAATGTTTGGAAGGACTTGGGGATGGATCCTGGTCATGCTGTCGGATTATGTGTTCGGAGTGTGAAAGTTTGTCCTGGGGATACATTCTGTAAACGAGGATTGCAAGAAACTTTAGCTTTGGGTATGGAAATTGATAAACGTTATCACGGTATGGAATTGCCCTCGAAATTTAAAATAGGGGTTGCCGGATGTCCGAATAAATGCACAGATGCAGCCTCGGTGGACTTAGGTTTAATGGGTACAAGCAAAGGGTATCATCTTTATGTCGGTGGAAACGGCGGGGTCAAGCCAAGGCAGGGGAATATCCTTTTGGAAAATCTCCAGAAAGATCAGCTCGTGCCAGTTATGGACGCAGTTATCACCTACTATAAGGAAAATGCTAAACCACAAGAACGGATAGGGCGCCTCATTGATCGCATCGGAATTGATGGGCTTCGTGAATTTGCCGAAAAGGCCATGCCTTAAGGCAGTTAAGAAAAGGCAGTTAAGCGATGTTCATCATCTGCTTAACTGCCTTTTATCCCTTGAATTTGCAATTAGTCTGTATCAATGTGTATGGCGTCAACAGGACAGCCATCAGCAGCTTCTTTGGCAGAATCCTCAAGCTCGCTGGGGACCGGGTTTTTATAAGCTATAGCCAACCCATCGTCCTCCATTTTAAAAACTTCAGGACAGATGTCTGGGCAAGCTCCACACCCGATGCACGTATCTTTGTCTACCTCAGCATACATTAGGTACCCTCCTTTAACTAATCTAGGAACTATTTTACCCTATAAAAAGCGGTCTATTCATAATTTTAACATTTATAGGCTTTCTTGAAGAAGTTTTGGAAGTTTCAAATTTGAGGAATTGGATTAGCTACATAATATTTGATTAAACTTGCTAAAGTTCATTCCATTTCGCGTATTTTATAGTGTTCTACTCCCTTCAAAAAAATATTAGTAGATTTTGCGATAGATAAATATACCAATATTATCCATAAAGCCTTTCCTGCTGAGCTTTTCAAAAAACTAACCGCATCTCATAGTTGCCTTTTTATTTACGATTTCGACATAGGGCCTAACGTATAATAAGGGCACCGGAAAAATGCAAACGCTTATAAGTGTAACTATGGGTGAACCGGAATACAGTTAAGGCGGGATGATGGTAGAATGGGAAAAAAAATAAAAATAATTGTCGCGGATGATAACCGTAACTTATGTCAAATGCTACAAAATTATCTCCAAGGTCAAGAAGATTTGGTTATTGTTGGGGTTGCTAATAATGGTTTAGAAGCTTGGGATCTTATTCAATCACAGGAGCCAGATTTGATTATTTTAGATTTAGTCATGCCAAATTTGGATGGTTTAGGAGTATTGGAGCGCGTCAATGCCCGGGCATCTGCGGTACGACCTAAAGTTATCATGCTAACGGCTTTTGGACAGGAATCTCTCACCCATCAAGCCATGATGCTTGGTGTAGATTACTTTATTCTCAAGCCTTTCGATCTAGAAATTTTAAGCAAACGTATCCGTTCACTAACGCAAGATATACCATCGTCTGCTCCTACACAGTTTTCTTCAGCCACTCCGATCGTAGCAACGACAGGAAGCGGGCTTAACTTGTGCGTTGAAGTGACCACGATGATGCATCAAATTGGAATACCTGCTCATGTTAAAGGGTATCAATATATTCGAGACGCAATATTGATGGTCGTAGAAGATGTTTCTTTGCTTGGAGCTGTCACCAAAGAACTTTACCCAGGTATTGCGAAAAAATTTGATACTGCACCCAGTCGAGTAGAACGCGGAATTCGCCATGCGATAGAGTTAGCTTGGGAACGTGGACATACTGATACGCTTAAACGAATTTTTGGCTATTCTATGAACATTGAACGTCAAAAACCTACCAATTCAGAATTCATAGCACTTCTTGCTGATAAATTGAGGGTAATGAGTAAGGTTAGCTAAGTCCACGCGACCCTGAAACTCTTTTTGTAGCTTGAGCAATGCTTTTGTACATTTAAAAAAGGTTTCGATATCCCTTCTCATGCCGTAAATCGCTTTTTAAAACCAGCATTTCTTAGATGTTGTAGAACATTTAATTCCTTCTTTAGCACCAAGGTTTTAAACAAACTTTCGTCTGCAAGAGTATAGTAATTAAGAATAACTGAGAATGACTCATTTTCTTAAGGAAGAAAATGACAACATATATATTATTTTAAGTTTGATAGTCACTGGAACTATCCGAATAATGGTGTGTTAGCCCTCAGAACCAAAAATGGTTTCTGAGGGGTTTGTTTTGAAACTGAATATGATCAGAAAACTTGAAAAGTGATGTCCGAAAATAGTAAACTATAGATTCAGCATACAAGCTGAGATGATTTGGAGGAGGGTTTACTTTTTGAAGGGCAAGCTAATAGTCATAGAAGCAGGGGATGGCAGCGGTAAAGCGACTCAGACAAAATTGCTGTATGAGAGCCTGAAAACGGAAAATTACAGGGTAAGAAAAGTAGAATTTCCTGATTATAAGAGTGATTCTTCTGCACTAATCAAAATGTATTTGGAGGGGGAATTTGGAAGCAACCCAAATGACGTTAATCCTTACATAGCTTCTACTTTTTATACTGTTGATCGGTATGCCTCCTATAAAAAAGAATGGGAAGGTTTTTATCAAAGTGGCGGTATTATCTTGGCTGATCGCTATACGACCTCTAACATGGTTCATCAGGCTGCCAAAATAGTTGACACTGTAGATAGGAACGACTATCTCAATTGGTTATGGGATTTGGAATTTGTAAAGTTTAGACTTCCGGTTCCTGACTGTGTAATTTTTCTTGATATGCATCCGAGTTTTAGTCAAAAACTTATCAATGACAGACCCAATAAACTTGGAGACAAAGAAAAGGATATTCATGAAAGAAATTATGAGTATTTAGTTCAATCTTATAATAATGCCCGTGAAATCGGGGCATTATATAATTGGTCAATTGTAAATTGCGTAAGTCAAGGCCAACTCAGAAGCAGAGAAGAAATTCATGCAGATATTTACAAACTAGTAAATGAGTTAGTTGCCCAAGAGGGATAAGCCTGTTCAGATAAATTTTTCGACAGATATTACTACTTCTCGCAGGAAATATTGTATACAAAGGCGAATTAGTAGCAACGGGCAGAAAGAAGTTTAAGGGACTTGAGCTCAATATTTTGGGAAGGAGGGCCGTTATCACTTTTTACTGCATGACTTGTCAGTGAACATTAAATTTAGAGAACATTAAATTAGGAGGGGAAAGAATGCTTCGTAATCGCAAAAAAGCCTGGTCATTAGTTATCGCTACCATGTTATCGGCTACTCTGATCCTATCTGGTTGTGGACAGAGTGCTGCGCCCACGAAGGAGGGTACAACAACCACTAGTAGTAAACCCGTTGATGGAGGAACGTTCCGTTTTGGGATGATTTCCAGCCCATCTAATCTCGAACCTGCATTTTTGGAAGAGAATAACGGAATTGAAATTGGAAAAGAGCTTTACGATGGTCTCGTAAGATATGATCCCAAAACATTAGAAACTAAACCAGCTATTGCCGAGAAATGGGATTTTTCAGCCGATAAAAAAGTAATCACCTTCCATATCCGGAAGGGTGTTAAATTCCATGATGGCACAGAAGTCAAAGCACAAGATATTTTGGATGACTGGAATCGTTTAGCTGCCAAAGATACAGCCTCACCAGTATCCTTTCCACTTGAACCCATTGTTGGCTTTAAAGAAGTAAACAGTGGTGCGGCTAAAACAATGTCAGGACTGAAGAAGATTGATGATTATACGGTTGAAGTAACCTTAGACCAACCAAATGCCGCCTTCGTCACCTCTTTAGGCCATCCAGCAGTTGGCATTTATAAAGTTGCTGGTGCAATTAAAGCGGGGAAAGATTTTGGAACCCCTGCCTCCACTCCAGATACTTTAATCGGAACGGGTGCCTTCAAATTTGTGAAGTGGAATGCTGACCAAGATGTAACTATTGCAAAGTTCAACGATTATTATGGTAATAAGCCTCATGTTGACCAAGTTGTCTACAAGATTTACAAAGAGGAATCCACCGCTCTAAACGATTTCCGAGCAGGAAACTTAGATTATGTGGACAGAATGCCTCCAGGTCAACAGCAAGCAATTATCAAAGAATTTCCAGGGCAAACCATTAAGAATGTTGCATTAACAACGGAGTATATCGGATTTAACCTAAATAAACCGCCGTTTAAAGATAACCTAAACCTGCGTAAAGCGGTTGCCTATGCACTTGACACTCAAAGTGTTATTGATACCGTCCGTGAAGGTATTTCAACAGTGGCTAACGGTCCAGTACCTGCGGGCATGCCAGGGTATGATAAAGATCTGAAAGCACCAACTTATGATAAGGCTAAGGCTAAAGAATATTTGGCCAAAGCAGGATACCCTGACGGTAAGGGACTTCCAGTTATTTCATATTCCTATAACTTTACCCAACTGAACCAAAAGGTTGCTGAAGCCTTCCAAGGTCAGTTAAAAGAGGTTGGAATTCAAACTGAGTTGAAGAATTTAGAATGGGGTTCCTATATTAAAGCCTTACAATCCGGAGACAGTCAAATGTTCCGCCTCGCATGGGGAGCAGATTATCCTGATCCAGATGATTTTCTGCGTATCCTTTATTCCAAATCGCAATGGGGCGCCAATAATGATACCTTCTACTCAAAC
>JAJYAS010000690.1 GCA_021779415.1 Bacillota bacterium | reverse complement strand
CTCTTGGGCGCCTTTTGCAAACAGGCTCAGCAGAAAAAATCTACTGAGCCTATCTTCCTATCTCCACCTCTCCTGGACACCGAATCGGGCAACATTCCTACCGTCCCAAAGTAATTACCGTTTTTCGTCGCTGTGACCGTATAAGCATGACACGCAAACTATATAGATCACGCCGCTTTCGTTCGTGGAGTCCGCGATAATCGTCACTTGTGATTGCTAACTAGGAATAAGAAATTCATTTCATTAAATATTTCAGTGGTCGGTTCTCTCACCATCAACATTTCAGAGAGTGCTTGTCATGGCACGAACTGAACAGTTCCGAAGGTGTAACCTGTCTTGGCCGCCGTTAATGTGTAGATTTGACCTGCATTCAACGATGCTGTTAGGGCATACGTTGCTCCACCATTGAAAGTGGTTGCGCTGGTAATCGCTACAGCATTTCCATAACTGTTAAGAAGCGTAAAGTCACCTAGCGTTAGGTTATCGATGGCCGGACTTACTACTACACTAAAGCCCGTGGTCGTTGAATTGAACACTGTCATAGTTTCCGAGGGGGTTGTCGTAGGCACGAACCGAACAGTTCCGAAGGTGTAACCTGTCTTGGCCGCCGTTAATGTGTAGATTTGACCTGCGTTCAACGATGCTGTCAGGGCATACCTTGCTCCCCCATTGAAAGTGGTCGCGCTGGTAATCGCTACAGCATTTCCATAACTGTTAAGAAGCGTAAAGTCACCTAGCGTCATGTTATTGATGGCCGGACTTACCCCTACACTAAAGCCCGTGGTCGTTGGATTGAACACTGTCATAGTTTTGCTGTTTGTTGATGGGATCGAAGTTCCTTCACTGCTTTGTAAGATTTCATTAATTTGGTCTAACAGACGTTGCGGGACCGCAGCTTCTCCACCTAAGACGTTTACCTGCGGTTGCACGTTATTATTTCTCAGAGTAATCAAATAGTCATATATACTCTTCGGCAAATTGTTGTTCTTAGGATCCACCAAAAGAATGGGGGCATTATGAGCAGCAGCAAGCGTACTGCCAGAGAGTGCATCGGCGAAATCAAAACCATTTGCAATATATATTTGAGTAGGATTTGGATAAAACTTGTTCAAGATTAAAGATAAGGTTTCAAAACGGTCATAACCACCCAACCTTTGGATTTGTGAGTTGGGCGATAGTGTTTTGATTTGGTTGTAACCGCCATTTTGGATAACTTTTTCTCCACCGACGACATAAACATTAATCGGTCTGTCACTTGCCAAAAAGTCCTGGACGGATTGAGTAAGATTCGAGGAATTACTGAGTAAGATAGGCCAACCTTTGCTTGCAGCCAACGAAGAGATTCCTAAAGCATCTGGAAAGTTCGTGCCGCTGGCAATGATAACCGGTGTTCCTTGAGGAACATTCAACTGATTAACGATCAGCGCATTGGTCGCAAAACGATCCTCCCCCCCTAAGCGATTGACATGGAAACCATTGCTAAGCAACCATTGCTCCGAGCTATAAGAAATAATCCCAGTTCCACCGACAATCGTGACTGTCCCCCCCGCAATCAAATGATCCTTCACAAAATTATAACTGATCATCGAGTCTTTATGCCCAGGGCTGACTAAGATTATTGGCGCTTTAAGTTTATAAGCTAAAGTACTGGCAGACAAAGCATCTGGAAAATTATAAGCAGAAGCCAGAACAACATTTTGGAACTGTTGACCGGTATCAAGCTCACTCGCAATTGAAGTAGAAGTCAGAAACCGGTCACGACCGTAGTAACGATGAGAAGCCGATTTACCCTTTGAGGCTTGAGCTGTTAGAGAGAATGAAAAGAAAAGACTAACAATACATATGAGTGACAATAGGACTTTAGTTTTGGGTTTCATTTATTTTTCCTCCTTCTCCTTTTTTAAAATGGTTAACTACTTAAATATACGTGAGCAAACCTTGTGTTTGAGGGGGTAATTATATATAAGTTCCCAAAAATACCAAATACTCCTTTGTGCTGAAAACCCCTTCCAAATGATTAGCTTTGAGGATTGGCTCCTACTCGAAGCTATGAAGCTATACCCCAAACTGAACCACACTCACTAGACTCTCAACTGGCTTTTCAAATCTCTTTCAGCAGCATGAATCAATATATGCAAATTTAGCGGATTTCAATCGTATTCGTTGTTAATATGCTGATCTATTTCAGTTGTGCGATTACATAGAACTCCAGTACCGGGACAAAATATCTCTAATATTGAAATGTAGAGGGGAGATTATAATGAACAAAGTTAATGGCGAAATAATGAGCAAAAAGGATTTTATCAATAATGCCCCGTACACTAAAGAACCTTATGAAGGAATTCTGGTCAGCTCAGATACTAAGAATAATCAGTATAAGATTGCTGTACAGTTAAGTGAAAATCAAGTGCTACTTGTAGATAAGGTAAATGATAAGGAAGTTCAAGAACGTTTACACCAGTGGGTACCACGTATCAATGAAATTCAGATACAATACGGTGTTAATAATGATCTAGAGAACTATTCAAAGTATTAATAGTAAGCTACCCGCACAATTCATACAGGTGGCTTCGCGCTATCATTTTAAAGGCTTTATTTCGCTTCGGTGCACTTCTCTGTTCAATGGGACTTGAAGAAAAAATGATAATCTCAGGTCAAATGGTTCAGAAAGACTAAGTTAGTAGCGTGTTTAGGATTGTTTTTTTGCTTTTCCATATATACTAAAGTTCAGAGTATTGCTATTGACACAACTACGGATAAGGAGATAGCCATCTGAATCATTTCTGAACTTGAAATCCAGATTGGGATAAGCCACTGTTGCATCCTGACCGGGAGGGACATATGTAACGGGTAAGCTATGGCGCGAACGTTCGACAACGCTTAGGGATGGGGATGCTAATTCAACGGCATTGTAAAGGGTGCTGGAAACTTGACAGACTCCTCCACCTAGACCGGGTACGAATGTATTCCCTTCAATAATCATGGCTTCCTGATACCCAGCCTCGACAGTTCTGGGGCCAACAGTATGGTTAAAAGAGAACACCTCTCCAGGTTTTACCACCATGCCATCGATGGCTTTAGCTGCAAGCTTAATGTTGAGTAGA
>JAJYAS010000689.1 GCA_021779415.1 Bacillota bacterium | reverse complement strand
CGTGATATCCACCATACCCCCGAGATTATTAAGGGCCTTTTTCACAACATCCATGCCGACACCCCGACCCGAAATATCAGTTACCTGATCTGCCGTGCTAAACCCAGGCAGGAAGATAAGATTAGAAATATCACGTTCTGTAAGTTCCTCTTTCTCTCCCACTAGTCCTTTGGAAACCGCAATCTTCCGAATTTTATCGAGATCTAGACCCGCCCCATCATCGGAGATCAGAATAGCAATGTGATTTCCTTCATGATAGGCATCCAACGTAATCGTGCCATGCTCCGGTTTACCTGCGGCGCGGCGTTGTTCCGGAGATTCGATCCCATGATCCACCGAATTCCGAATGAGGTGCATTAAGGGATCCCCAATCACTTCAACCACTGTTTTATCCAGTTCGGTGTCTTCACCCTTTAGGACCAAATCCATTTCTTTTCCGGTTTTCTTGGCAAGATCACGAACTAAGCGCGGGAACCTACTAAACACAGTCCCGATCGCTACCATGCGCAGGCGCATGACACTTTCTTGAAGATCGTTCATCAAACGGCCCAAATAAACATTGGCTTCGTTCAAATTATTCACCATATTATCCGCACTGTACTGGGCTTTAAGATCCAGCCCAATTTGCACCAAGCGAGTCCGGGTGATGACCATTTCTCCCACGAGGTTAATGAGATTATCCATCCGAGCCGTATCCACCCGGATCGTATGTACTTGAGTGTTCCCTTCCCCACTTGAAACTTCAACTGAAGGGGCTGGAGAATTAACAGCCATCCCCTTGGACTTGTCTGAGCTTTTAGGGTCGGGCACAGGTAGTGCAGGGGGTACGACAGTTCCCAAATTCGGAGCGACCTCAGGGGTTAAAATAGCTGACTCAGTAACTATAGTCACATCCTCAGCCGTTTCTTCATTTACCCTGTCGCTCTCCGGATAGGGGTGAATGACAACCTCCGCCAACTCGGAAATCTCCAATAATTCCCTCTGCATTTCAGCGATGGGTTCATCACAGAGTACAAGTATGGAAAAATCCTCCGCATTTCCGGCTTCAAGATCTTCAACACTCGGACTAAGCTTAATGACTGTGCCCATTCCCTCAAGCCGCTGGGTCGCCATGACCGCACGAACCGCCTTCATAATCGTATTTGGCGCCAGTTTCACATCCACTTGATAGACGCCATACCCCATGATATGAGCATTGTTCACTTTTTCATATTCAGACTCAGATAAAGAAAAGTCTAAAGGGAGAAAATCATCGAGCACCTCTTCTTCATTTCCCTTTTCAGACCGAGCGCCCAGAGCTACGGCAGGTTTTTCCCCATTCAGTAACCCCTTCATAGAAGAGACCACATCCTCATAGTCAATGGTGATCTCCAGACGTTGCTCCACTTGAGCCAGCATTGCTTTAACCTTGTCGGTTACTGCTAATAAAATGTCAATCATCTCTAGAGAAACGTCCATCTTACCCTGCCTTAAACGATCCAATAAATCTTCTGCAGCATGGGTCAGCGCCACAATGGGTGTAAATCCCATTGTTCCTGAAGCTCCCTTCAAACTGTGAGCCGAGCGGAAAAGATCGTTGATGAGTCCGATATTTCCTCCCTCTTTCTCCAGTTGTAAGAGTCCTGCTCCGAGCTTTTCTATCTGTTCCTGGGAATCCAACAGATAAAACTCTAGGAACTCCCCTAGATCAACCCCCTGATTTTTGCCGTCATCCTGGCTCATACCTTGCCCCCCTATCTTTTTCTTTACCCTCTATACACATCCATAACTTGTCTATTCCGAAAGTACCCTATGTAGCCTATTCTAAAAATCGACATATCTATTCCTTCAAAATGAATTTATTCGCCAAATAATTTAGAATTCCTCCAAAGAAAACTCCTAAACATCTATATCTCTTGTTTTTCTAATACTAGCATCAAGTTGCAACGTAGTATATAGTTGATTTTGAAAATTTCATAGGTAAGCGGTGGAACACCTACCGAATGGCATAAAAACAGCTCCACCGATACGGCGTGGAGCTGTTTTTAATAAAATCCTTCGCTAGCAATTCTTTTGATATAGTTATACTTCTTCCGTATCAATTTCTTGAATTCTCCATCGGATACCTCATTGAATCGGCATATCCCTTCTTCGTACAGACATTCATAAATCAGTTCACAGTAATCGTCATCCTCACGGTGTGCTTTCTTGTAACGCTGATCCAGTTCATGCGGAAAATACAGGCTGTAGGTTATGCCGTCAATCTTCCCGTCAAGGAATTCCTTAGTCATGTTCATTAAATAATCAATATTAGGCTGTTTCATCTCTGGGATCATCCTTCTCTTTTGTTTCTGTTTCAACATTCTGTCTCCTGCATTCCTGCTGCACCCTAGCAGGCCATGGCAGATATTCATCTAGTATCAGATCATCCGGTGCAAAGTCAAGGTTCGGCAGATGGCGGAATATATATTCAAGATATTTGTAAGTGGTTGGCAGTCGCTGGTTCCTATGATGCTAAATATTATAGCGGAGGCTTTGGCCCCTTCCACGGAATCGGAAAAAAGTGAGTTTTTTCTCGTTATAGCTACGGGTTTAACTGCAATCTCGCTCAATAATCCAAAACATAGGATTATTGGCAGAAAGGAGTATTCGTCCTTTTACAATCGGGCGCAAAAACTGGGTCACTATGGAAACGCCTCGTGGAGCAACAGCTAGTGCCATGATCTATAGCGTTGTAACAACAGCCAGAAATAATAACCTAAAGCCATATAACTATTTGGTTTACATATTGAAACAGATGCCGAACACCGATTTCATAAACCATCCGGAACTAATCGAAAAATTCGTTCCGTGGTCAAAGGAGTTGCCAGCAGACTGTTACAAACAAGATAAAGCCTAATCAATGGATCCAACCTGATGGTTGGATTTTATTTTTGTCACGTGCCTACTATTTGACACTTACCGTTCCATCGCTTACATAATCTCTTGTTCTCTTGTATTAACCTATATTTATATTACCTTAAACAATTTATTCGACAGATTCTATAGGACCTTTGGGCAAAAATAAAACAGGGTGCTTAATTACATCCTGTTGTGGATTGATGATCGTTTATTTTTAGTTAGACT
>JAJYAS010000688.1 GCA_021779415.1 Bacillota bacterium | reverse complement strand
TAAGTGTCAACGGTACAGTTTACATTTTAGGTGGAACGGGTGTTATTAGCTCAAAAACACAGGCCATTATCGAGGGAAAATCGTCCTCCAGCTATAACACTAATCTTAAAGACTTCCCCGCTCTACCCTCAACCCTCCAAAAACCTGAGACTCCCTCAAGGAGTGGCGACATCATTACCCCTCCCCCTACTGACACTCCTTCTGATACCACTTCTCCTGTTCAGACAACTTATGATCCTTCCAAAGAAGTTCTCCAAGACCCATTTGCAACCATCCCCCCCAATGCTTTAGCCGGCAAGACAATTATGCTAGACCCTGGACACGGAGGACCGGATACTGGAGCAATCGGTCCCAATCATACCGATGAAAAAGCTAACAACTTAGCCATCGCGCTTTCCCTAAATACTATCTTGCAACAAGCAGGAGCCAAAGTTATCTTAACTCGAACCGACGATAGTTCTCCGGCTTCCAATTATTCCGAAATAGAAGATCTCCAAGCCCGGGTGGACTTGGCCAACAAAAATAATCCAGACCTATTTATATGCATCCATAATGATTCGTTCAGCAACCCCGATGTGCAAGGCTCTTCAACCTATTATTCTCAAGATAATCCCAAGCAAAAAGAAAGCCTACAACTGGCAAACAGCATCCAATCCGCTGTAACTGACACTGTTCAAACAAAAAATCGCGGACTAAAAGAAGCCGGATTTTATGTCTTACGCAAAACAACCATGCCTGCCATATTGCTTGAGACAGCCTTTATTTCTAATCCCTATGAAGAAGCTCGACTACAAAACCCAACGTTCCAGAAAAACGTTGCCAGCGCGATTTTCCATGGAATTTACAACTACTATAAAAATCCGCTACCTAAACCATAATAGATACTCGATATTTGGCAATAGGCGATCCAACCGTACCCTTCACCGAGAACATTCTGACTTGCCAAAATGCAAATGCAGCTAACCTCACGAGAGAATAGCTGCATTTTTTTTAATCTGTTTGCTTCTCAACTGCCCACAGGCTGCATCAATATCTGCCCCATGTTCAAGACGAATACTACTACTAATCCCTTGCTTTTTCAATGTATCATAGAACGCTAGCATCGACTCATGCTCGCTTCGCTGATAATGATGATGTTCATCCACTGGATTATAGGGAATTAGGTTTACATTGATGAAATGTCTCTTATCCCCAATTAGGTTAGCAAGTTGAAGAGCATGGTCTCTATGGTCATTCAGATCTTTGAGCAAAATATACTCCAATGTAATCCTGCGATTCGTTTTCTTCAAATAATAATCAACAGCCTGCATTAATGCTTCTATCGAATAGGCACGGTTTATTTTCATGATCTGGCTCCGAAGCTCATTCGTTGGAGCATGTAAAGAGATCGCTAGGTTTACCTGCAAATTAGCATCGGCGAATTCATAGATTTTATCGGCCAAGCCGCTGGTCGATACGGTGATATGCCTGGCAGGAATAGCCAATCCTTTGTGATCTTTAATAATCTGAATAGCGTCTACAACGTTTTGCAAATTGTCAAAGGGCTCGCCAATCCCCATCACCACAACGTGACTCACTCGCTCCTCTTGTTTCGCTTGATCCAGATGCTGCTGAACTTTCATAATCTGTTCCACAATTTCCCCACTGGATAAATCACGATTTTTAGTTAGTAACCCACTCGCACAAAAGCTACACCCCATATTGCAGCCTACCTGAGTCGTGACACAAACCGACAAACCAAATTTATGTCTCATTAAAACTGTTTCAATCAGATGGTCATCCATTAACTTGAACAGAAACTTTACCGTTCCATCCTCTGATTCTTGCTTCAAGTGTTCGTTTAAGGATTGGAAGACAAAATGATCTGCTAGCAATTGAAGACACTCTTGATTGACATCCATCATTTCTGAGAAGTGCCTCACCTGCTTTCGATAAAGCCAATCCCAGATTTGTAAGGCTCTAGACCTTTTATGCCCATATTCTATGAGCCAAGCAGCCATTTGATCCAATGTCAATCCATAAATGGATTCTTTATTCATTCGTATCTCCTCATAAGAACTCTATTGTTGCCCGTTAATTCGCTAAAAACCGCGATAAACTCCTGCTCTACACTGACAAAATCCCTTTGGGCAAAATCATGCTCCATCGATTTTTGAGGTGCTGTTTCAAAGATTTGATAATCCATCATTGCTTCAAATTCATAGTGTAGCAGAGTATCGTCAACATCTTCAATCTGTTTCTTTTCTTCCCTCGATAAATCACCAAGTCCAAACCGTTCGTAAATTGTCTTTTGCAGCTTTTCCTCAATGATGAAATACTCGGGCAGGTTGCGCTTGACCGGCCGTGTTAAATCGGAAATATAGCTCTCGCTGGCATCGTGCAGGAGGCAAGCGAGTTGGACTCGCACCGAATACCCTCGGCTTTTAGCCTCATGATAGCATTGAAGCGAGTGTTGGGCCACGGAGTAAAATTGTCTGCTATGCCCATTAGCCCTGGTCATTAGCGACAAAGAGTGAGCGATATCTTCTATTTTGATGTCTTCCTTGATTGGCTCAAGGGGATAAAACTTGATTTTAGAATAAGTCAGGATATAATCCGACATTATGCACCTTCCAATTCCTTAAACGATTTGCAACTCAACCTGTCCCCTTGTTTCCTACATAGTTTTTTGTCTCCAAATCAAAGTGTCGTTCTTCTACCATCTTTCCATATATTATCATAACTGAGATAAGGGATCTACTTTATCTTTCGTGAAGTAGCCCTTCAAAAGTTTAGTCACTTTTCTGCCTATAGAGCAACATGATTACAAGTCATGGGTGAGATCACGATATGAAATTTGAGAAATGGGATTTATCGAAATTAATTGATTAATTTTGGTGAATCCCATTACATTATCCACAAAGATATGATAAAATTCACGTATTGAATACGTATTCATTTTTGACTTTTGTATTTTCTTATTAAGTAGTTAACTGCAGTTGGGCCTAATCAGAGTATGTGGAGATACTCTCTTCTTGTAATTTTTAAAATAATTTCAACGAAGGGATAGTTGCCTAAATGAAAGAAAACACAGGAATGGTCTATGCGGACGTAAAGAAATGTGTT
>JAJYAS010000687.1 GCA_021779415.1 Bacillota bacterium | reverse complement strand
TTAAGCTAGAAAACTTGGCAAACAAACTTGAGATAATATTGTTTCTAGAAAGTGAATAAGGTCGTGCTGTGTTTTGAGAAAGCGGAGTTCCTTTTACTATTTGGTTTTAATGCTGGGATTTGTGCTAGGCCTTCTATGGGTTCGCTTTGTACGAACAGTGCCTGTTTCTGATTTTGCATATTATCATAGACTAGCAACTCAAATAGCCAACGGGGGACAATGGGGAAATACCTACACTACGGTTGGGTATCCGATCTTTTTAGCTCCTTTTTATTGGCTATTCGGGGCTTCAACTTGGGTAGCAAAAGCGCTTAATTTAGTCTTAAGTACGCTAAATAACGTGCTGGTATTAAATATTCTGGAAAAAATAAAAATTTCCGAGAGAATGCGCCAACGTATTTTTGTACTTTTTGTCTTATTTCCTATGAACATCTACTATAACAGCAATGTTGCCTCGGAAATTTTGTTTACAACTCTTTTTATGCTTGGAACTTATATTTATTTAAGCGATATGAAGTATCAATACGTGTCCCTCGGGGTTATCGCCGGATTAAACACTATGATCAAGCCTTTCTTCCCGCTTTTTGCCCTGTCTATAGTCCTTACTGATTTCGTTTGGCATAAAGAGTTCTTGAAGAGTATCAAAAATGGTGTGATTGTTATTCTCCTAGCTGGAGTTATCCTAGCCCCGTGGCTTTATCGTAACTACAAACTGATGGGTGAGTTTACTTATGTTTCAAATAATGGTGGAATTGTCCTTTATATTAACAATAATTCACAAAACAAGCTTAGTGGCTGGATGCCCGCAGAAAACGTTGCAAACTCTGTGGTCAATAGGTCAGATTACCGGTCGGCAAACCTGACTGAAAAAAACAAAATGTTGAGTCGTGCCGCCAAGGCATGGATTGTAGCCCACCCGAAAGATTTTGTTAGCTTAGGGATCAAGCGTGTCAAGAGGACGTTTATCCAATATGGAGATAAAAAGTATGGAGATATATTTTTAGCGTTTTATGGAAGCGGCATACTTCCTTCCCTGCAAATCAAGTGGTTTAAGGCGACCGAACTTATAAGAGCGCCTGTGTTTATCGGTGGTGTCGCTAGCATTTTAGGCTATACTATAATCCATTTAGGTTTGTTTTTTGCGCGGGAAAATAATCAGTTAAGAAAGAAAACGAGGGATATAACTAGCCCTTGCTTTGATAAAGGAGGTCTGTTCCTTCTCATTACTTTCTATATGTTTGCAGGGGTTTATTTCCTCACGGAAGGGCAAAGTCGTTATGCTTTTCCGACCGTGTTAAGCTTGACCTTTTATGTGGTACTGGGTATTGAAGGAATCTGGAGCGGGATTCAACGTATTTTGATAAAATTGCGAGGGTGAAAACATGTTAGCATTCACGTTGATATCCGTGCTTTTCGGAGCAGTTGGACAAATATTCGTTAAGATCGGGGCTCAGCGTTTAGAACTCGATTTTACAAGCGCCCATTTGTTCCAGAGCCTTATAGCTATTATGAAGAATGGACCAGTGATGTTAGGAATGGCAATGTACGGCTTGAGTTTTGTGCTTTGGATCAAGGTATTAAGCAAAGTTGAGCTTAGCTACGCTTACCCTCTAGTAAGCCTTGGATATATCGTAATTATGGTTTTTTCATATTTTTACTTTAAAGAAGAGATATCCCTCTACCGGGCAATCGGAGTGTCGTTTATTGCGATTGGGGTGGTGTTGGTGGCTCGTTCTTAGATTATTTCAGCTATGGTATACTATGTGTTAAGAGTTTTCAACAGTGAAGGAGATCGGATTCATGGATAGTAAGAACATAGTTTTCAAGGCAGAGAAACAAGAACGTTTGCAAAAAGTACTCGCCCAAGCCGGAGTCGCTTCACGAAGACATGCCGAACAGCTCATTCTGGAGGGGCGTGTTACGGTTAATGGAGATATAATTTCTGCTTTAGGGACAAAGGTCGGTGAACAAGACCATATTAAAGTGGATGGGAAACCAGTTGAACGATTTGAAGAGTTCCACTACTATTTGCTTAATAAGCCTGTCAGTGTGATTACGAGTGCCAGCGATCCTCAAGGGCGTCCCACAGTGGTTGATTTAATGAAAGATGTCCCAACTCGAGTCTATCCCGTTGGTAGGCTGGATTATGATACATCGGGTGTATTGGTTCTTACGAATGACGGAGAATTAGCTCATCGCTTAATGCATCCTTCGTACGGAGTTGAGAAGACTTACAGGGTCTGGGTGCAGGGTCCTGTAGGCATTAATGCTCTTGAACGTTTACGGCAGGGAGTGCTACTAGAAGATGGAAACACCGCTCCGGCTAAAGTTGAGCGCGTGAGCGGTGTTTGGAAGAGGGCTAACCCTGACTCTAAGGGGGATCGCTTAGAAATTCTTGAGGTGACGATTCATGAAGGTCGAAATCGTCAAATCCGCCGAATGTTTGCAGCCATTGGATACCCCGTCGTAAAACTTGATCGGATTCGTTTTGGAACGTTAACTCAGGAAAAGACTCTCAGTGCTGGCGCCTATAGAGCACTTACACGTCAAGAAATAAAGGAATTGCGTTCTACCGTAGGTCTATAAAGTACTTGTTCAACCTATAGGATAAATAGGATGATCAATTTCTTTTCTCCATTTTTCAATGTCTCTTCCGCCAAAGGAACGCAAAGCGTTGGCTACTGAATTGATTTTTTCGTGTTGAGTTTGGATCAGGACTAACCAATGTCCGGTCCGTACCTCATGTTCATAGTGCCTGGCGCGGATCTCAGAAAGACCATAGGTGAGGAGTACTTCCACAAGCCCCCGACTCTGGGGTTGGTGCATCAGTTGAGTAGCCAGTGGGCCGGCGACGGCAACTTCGCCTAAGTTGGGCACGGTAAACGGTGGAGCTTGAACTAACCAAGCATTAAATTTGTCCAGGTTAATCTCACTGGGGTAATAGGCTAATTCATTAGCAATTTCTTCTTTGAACTCGCCTTGGTGGATATATTCGCTACGGACTATGACAGATATTCTGCTATTCGCTAGGGATTCCCCTTGGATCTCTTCAATTGCTTCTTTCGTTTGTTGCGGTCCTTTAAAAATGGCAACGACTGTATTAAGC
>JAJYAS010000025.1 GCA_021779415.1 Bacillota bacterium | reverse complement strand
TCTATTGCTTACTCGTTATCCGCTAAAAATTTTTCTATGCAAAAATTAAGCCACCATATATTAGCTATGCTCGCTTGTACTGTTATCGGCAACTTATGCGTTACGGTTGGATTGATTTATGTCATTCATCTTGACTGGAAGATTGCACTGCTATCTTCAGCCATAACGGCCCTCGTAGGAACAATTGTGGCAGGCATCCTGACAAAGAGTGTTTACGGTGCTTTACAAAAATCTGCATTGCTCTAAAAATATTAATTACCATTTAACTGTTTTTAATGGACGGGGTTTAACAATTTTTGCCCTTTTAGGAGTTGCTCGGTAATTGTTCTCGAAAGAAGCTTTTGTTGTTTGGGTTTCAGGGTACATTTCGGTACTAGCACTAAAATGCTTGGCAGTGAATTCATATTGTTTAATAGCGATTATTTTGGTCCTAAACCACTCGGTGTGCAAATGCTCATCCACAAAATTATGTTGAAGCATTTTGATCATCTCTTTATCGCCGTATTTATCTTGGTGTAGTTTCTCAATCAATTCGTTATAATCTTCCATGGCTTTTTGTTCTATCATGATATTAATTGCCAGTGTATCTTCTAAACCTGTCATGGATATAAGTTCTCCAGCTACTTTCCCGATAATAGGTGAAATAATATCACCCAAAACTGTAGGTTTGCCACCGAGTCCTTTGATTTTTTCTCCGATATTACCCACATGATCTTGTTCGATGTATGCGCAACGTTCAAAGACTATACCGCTATACCTACCTTTAAAGGCTTTGCTTTGAGCGTTGTAAAAGTCTACTTGATTCATTTCTAAACTATAGAACCAATTCAGCTTAGAAATGAGTGTGGCCTTATCCATACGTTCGACCTCCATTCATATCGTCACTAGGTTAGTATGTACAGGATAGTCTTAATGCAGTAAAAAATCTTGGGGCGAAAGTACTTTTCACCACAAGATATTTTGGAACTTGGAACTCAGAAAAAAGCGGCAGTCGCGTACCAAGATCCGCGCATGACTAGGACTAGGGCGTCTTAAAAAAGATTGGCACTAACCAGGATTCTGGCTAATATTTTATTGCAACAAGTCGGTATTTCCTACTCAAAGGAAACCCGGCTTGTTATTTGTGGTTTGGAAAGATATTTGTTGTCAAAAAGAGGATTTGCAGGTAGTGTGGAATATTATTTGATGATATGGAAAATATGTAAAGGGCATGAAGGAATATTATGTACAAACTAAGTGCTTCAGAAATGAGGATAAACTAGGATGACTACAAAACCTAACGTGGTGATATACAGTAAGCCTGAATGTTGCCTTTGCGACAAGGCTAAAGCAATGCTACTTAAGGTACAAGCTGAGATTCCATTTATTTTGGAGGAAATAGACATCTCGGAAAATCAGGTGCTCTTTGAGAAATATCAATACGTGATCCCTGTTGTGGCAATTAATGGCCGAGATCTTTTTGTTTCCAAGATATCCGATTTTAGATTTCGTAAGGCTCTTATGGAAATTATTGAATAAAGGAACCTGTCCCGCAGCTTATGGCTCAAGCGGAGACAAACAATAATGATTTACACATTCAGGAATGTGTGAGAAGGAGGAATCTTGCTATATAGATTTAGTTATATTAACCAGGAAGGATCTCGTCATAAAATGGATTAATATGTCAGAAAAAAGAATAGCTTGTTATAAAGATTGCTTAAATGTCATAATATAATAAAAATACGTTATAATGAAAAAAGTGTGTTGTACTTTGACATATTGTATAATATACTACGTTTCAGTGGTGCATAAGTCCTACTCGAGTAGGACCTGGATAGTTTCTAGGTAATAAATTAATTTAATTTAATAGTCTGCGATAAAGGCAAACTCAGTGAGAACTGGGGACGCAAAGCCACGGGTCTTCACCTTAAATGTGTAAGATAGCCGGGTTACCGAACAAAAACCTGTCGCTGATCATTGATTTCGGCGACATTTTGTTTTAAAAGGGGGAAATTTAGTTTTGAAATTTATCTAAATCCTTTATAACAAGTGCCAATGATTCGCTAGTATCTCCTACTGAGATAGAATTGCTTAGTTGCACCAGAAGCAAGTTGGGCAAATGTATCAGCAACTTGTTCACTGGCAGAAGTAGTTTTTTGGGCAGCAGCGGATAATTCTTCGCTTAAATCGGTGGAGAAAAACCTTAAGTGTACCACTCTAGTAGCGGGGTGCTTAAGGTTTGCGTAATAATGTTGCATATTTAGATCTAATTCACAAAACCATATGGGTAGGAATGGGAGGAGGAGAGAGAGCAATGAATTGGTTGTTGGAACGGGCACAATCAAATTCAGCAATGGGAATGACAGCGAGTGTAGATCTTTTTGATAACTTTGGAGTTCTATTATTGCATAAGGGACAGCCGATTACGGAAGGGATAAGGGGGCGCCTCCAGAAACGTGAAGTTTTTGTTTGGAGAAAACAGGAAGAGATAAATTACCCTGCTGAGACGGCGAAAGCATTTTCTAAAGATGTGTACATAAAATTAGTGGGCACCTTATGGAGCATTTACCATGAAGCAAAACTTATTCTACCTAGACAGATCGAAAAAACTCTTGTGCTCGTAGAAATAATACTGAAAGAGTTAAAACCCATAAATGTCTATCTGAATTTTGATATGGCACGATTAGACTTAGAGAAGTTTAAACGCCATGACTATGGAACGTTCGTGCATAGCTTGAACGTCGCTATATTAGCAACCTTGACGGGGATGCGCTTGGGATACAAAGAGAAGAGACTTAAGTATTTGACCTTGGGGGCACTGCTTCATGACTTAGGAAAGTTGAATGTGCCAAAAGAAATCTTGAATAAACCTGGAAGTTTAACGGATGACGAGTTTGACATTATGAAACTGCACCCCAAACTGGGAGCAGATATGCTGAAAAATACTCGTTTATTACCTAGTGTGCTGGAGACTGTCAAAAAACATCATGAACGTTGGAATGGGAAGGGCTATCCTTGCGGATTAATAGGAAACAATATTCATCTCGATGCTCAAATCGTAGCCGTCACCGACGTTTATGAAGCATTAACCGCAGACAGACCTTACCGCAGAGGCTTACCACCTTACCATGCTCTCGAAATGATTCTTGCCTGGTCAGGAAAGGACTTTAACCCGCAAGTGGTACAGGCTTTTCGAGAATCCCTCACTTTGTATCCCGAAAATGCAATTGTTACTCTCAATTCGGGAGAAATGGGAGTAATTGTGGCAGTGCCCGCGCAAATGCCAACTCGACCTCTTATTCGCCTTTTATTCGATAATAATGGTAGATTTCTCAATAAAGAGATATATGTGGATTTAATGCAGGATTTAACTCGGTTCATTGGGCGTGTGGAATTCAAAGAAGTGGGATAATGGCTTTATTTATTAGTAGTTTGAAACAACTTTGATCAAAGTTATAGCCAACATGAAGCTAACCGCTGCCCCTTACCCATTATGTCGCGCTCTTCCAAAAGGGGGACAGTGAATAAGTAGTGGCACGATCAGATCGTTTTTTAATGGTCTGTTTTTTTTATTTCCTGAGGGTTTTTCCAAAATAATAAGGAAATCTTTTTCCCATCAGGACTTTTTGAAATTATCTTTCGTCATGGAATTCAAATCCCCTCTGAATATATTCTCGTTGGCAAATCCTTGCTGACTCTTGAGGGAACTCTAAACAGGTTAGATCCTGCTTTAAGTCTAGTTAAACAAGCCAAGCCCTTTAGCCGAAGGTTTATCTGGGGGAGGTTTGGACTAAAGGAACTATGGGAAAAAATTTGGGGTATAAGGGAGACAGACACAATAGGTTAACCAATCAACATACAATAGGATGTATAAGATTAAGGAAGAACACAATGCCCCTGTTTTTACAGGGCTTATTATTTGTGCGAGGTGAACCTCCATGGAAGTTGGAATGTTTGCTTTTCTCGGAAAAACAGTTTCGCTTATGGAAAGTTTAGGTTTTTTGTGGCTTGTTTATCCAAACTGAATAGTACGTTGAGCATGAAGAGTGCTTCTAATGGAAGTAGGTAGGAAATGATCGAGGTTAAAGAACTGACCAAAGTTTATCGCGAAGGGCAAGGAATTAGGAACATTAACTTTCAGGTTGATCCTGGAACAGCTTTTGGATTCCTCGGCCCGAATGGAGCAGGGAAGACCACGACCATCCGTCTTTTAATGGGATTTTTAAAACCGGATTCAGGACAAGTAACGATCAACGAACATGATTGCTGGCGAGAAAAGACGGAAGTGAAGAAGATCGTCGGTTATCTTCCGGGTGAACTTCATTTTATTGAGAACTTAACAGGGGTTGAGTTTTTAGATCTCATCGCGGGAATGAACTGCAATTGTTTTCAAATAAAGAAGGTCCGAGATTACTTTGTGAATGCCCTCGACTTAGATGTGAAAATACTCATTCGGAAGATGTCTAAAGGGATGAAGCAGAAGTTGGGGCTAATTTCAGCATTGATGTTAGATGCCAGTGTGCTCATCCTTGATGAACCGACATCTGGACTGGACCCCTTAATGCAAAAAGTGTTTGTTGATTTAATCCTAGAGGAAAAGAGAAAAGGGAAGACTTTATTTATGTCTTCCCACCAATTTGGAGAGATTGAACGCACGTGTGAGCAGGTGGGGATTATTCGAGAAGGGAGACTTCTATCAGTTCAAAGTATTTCTCAGCTTAGAGAAGCTGAGTATCAAACGTTTGAAATCGAAGTCGAAAGCGAAAAGGATGTCGAGCTTCTAAAGCAGAGTCAGTTAAATTTAACCTCTATAGAAGGGGGATGCTTCGTCATTCGTGTAACGGGTGAACTGGATAAACTATGGTTTACGCTGGCTCAAGTTCGTGTCAAACGCTTTAGGCAACGTTCTTTGGAATTAGAAGAGGCCTTTATGGATTTTTACCGGTAGTGGTCGTAGCTAGACAGAGAGCTAGTTGACATTGAAGGTGGGGTGAACATGAATAGGGCATTGTTTCGGGTAATGTTTAAGCAGTCTCGAAAGAAAGTAGCAGCCATTTCAATAGGAATTATTCTCTATGAAGGACTCTTAACAGGGGTATACCCTGTGATTGCAAAAAATCCGGCAGTTACGGTGATTGCAGAGTCTATCCCGTCTGCAGTAAAGAGCGTGTTTGGGGTCCCTGAAAATTCACGGACCGATACGTTTGAAGCCTTTATATCCGGCCAGTTTTTTGCGAGGATATGGGTGATGCTCATGGCCTTATATGGAATTCAAACCGCGAATGCTTTACTGGCAAAAATGGTGGATGATGGATCGCTTGCTTTTCTTCTGTCCACTCCGGTATCTCGAAGTGAGATTCTTTCAACTCAAACCGGGGTTTTGATTAGCACAAACGCAATTTTAGTTGCGGTTACGATTGTAGGATTATATTTTGGCACCTTTTGCTCAGGGATTGAAATCGAACACTGGAGGTATCTGCGCTTAGGTATTTTAGGACTTTCTTTTTTCTCGCTAATAGAAATTTATTGTCTTTTTTTCTCAGCTTGGTTTGCTGGGGAGGAACGAGCCTTAACCTTTGCTACAGGGTTGACGCTGGCTTTTTACGGTCTGGATATTGTTGGAGGACTCAGCGCTGATTTTTCCTGGCTGAAAAACCTCTCTCTCTTCCAATGGTTTCAACCTCAAGAGGTACTAGAGGGAACAACAGACCCCGCGTGGTCCATCATAGGACTTAGCGCCGCTTCAGCAGTTCTTTGGTTTTTTGCGAAAAAGGTGTTTGACACTAAGGATCTAGCAATTTAGTTGGTAGGTGGATTTTGATCAAATGCCTAGGTATAGAGAATTAACCAGAACATTCTGCAGAAAGTATGGGGGCATCTGGACAAGTTCTGAGTTTCTCAGTAAGAGTGGCATCATACAAAGTAGTAAAGAATTTCTCGATCTTCGATGACAAATTAGTTTCCCACTTACCCCTTGTTCAGGAGCAAGGATACCAGAAGCAACACTAACTGTTACAGTATTTCCATCGGGACTCACAGAAATGCCATTCACGGAAGTAGCTACACTAGCAACAATAGTACTAGTCAATGGTGCTGCAGTTGAAGATTTGATCGGTGCGTTAGCGAATGGACAACGCCACCAGTACGGTGCCTTTTGTTTCAGATGTTTTCTTCTTTATTCCAAATTCAGCCTTTTGCTTAAAATGATATTGGTTACAGCAAAGTAAGCTACACTTAGAAGTCCGGTAAAACTGATTCCATAAACAATCACCAGTTGTATTACCGATTGTACGGCAACGAAATCATTTGAAGATATATGAATATTGGAAAGATAGGCGATGCCAGGTGTCAAGCTGATCAGCATGAAAAGGATTTGGGTAAAAGTATTGAGGATAATAAAGGTTCCGAAGGATGCCAACGTTTTATGCTGACTGAACAGATGGCCGATGGCAATAGAGGCATAAACGATCAAAATCCCTGAAGCCAGGCTTATAAGGATGCCAACGATAATCTCCAAAGCCAAAAGGTATACCGAAGCCCCCAACTGTTCAAAAAGTTGGTTAGAAAAAGTAGCAAATCCCTTAGTGATTTCAGTGATAGCCCTTTTGTCAAAAGCGATAATCAGGATCGAAATCATGGCGACGATTACGCTGGTTACCATCCACATCATAGACACCAGAAGCTTACTGGCAATATGTTTCCAGGGCCTAGTGGGCAGCGTAAACATCAAATAGCCCTCATCCGAAAGTAGATTTCTATAAAAGCGTTGAATCATCATAATAAAGGTCATGACGAACATTCCCACCATAATCATGATATAGATGACCATGCTGATAATTGCTGGAGTATCCCATTTCTGGAAACCAAAAGAAGAAATAAATTTATTGATTCCCGCGAACACCAGTAAAGAGAGAAAAAATGGCAGGAATATTCTTCCGGTTGCTTTGATTTCATACTTCAAAAGCTTGTTTAACATCTGAATACCTCCCTGAATAAAACATCAACAGATTTACCCTTTTCATCTCGGATATCATCCACAGAAGAGGTCAAAACCACTTGGCCTTGATTTATAAAAACCACATAATCCAATATCATCTCAATATCTGAAATAAGGTGGGTCGAGATAATCACCGTTGCATTTTCGTTGTAATTGCTAAGAATAGTTTCAAGAATATAATCCCTTGCTGCCGGATCCACTCCGCCTATAGGCTCATCCAAAAGATAAAGTTCTGCTTCACGGCTCATGACAAGAATCAGTTGCACCTTTTCCTTCGTTCCCTTGGACATGGTTTTAAGTCTGTCATTAGCGTTGATATTAAGTCTTTTGAGCATGTCGTAAGCCTTCTCAGGTTTAAAATCTTCATAGAAATCGGAGAAAAGCTCAATAATTTGGTATACGCGCATCCAATCATTCAAATAAGTCTTCTCCGGGAGGTAGGATACGATTTTCTTGGTCTCGATGCCTGGCTTCCTGCCTCCAATAAGGATATTTCCGCTGGTCGGGGTTAAGAGTTCGTTTGCCAGCTTGATGATGGTGCTTTTTCCGCTGCCGTTAGGTCCCAGAAGCCCTACGATTTGCCCGCGCTCTACTTTTAGATTAACAGCAGATACGGCTATTTTGCTTCCGAATTTTTTTGTTAGGTCATTGCATTCTAAAATAGTGTTCATTTCTTCATCTCCTTTAACATGTTATTAATAATGGTTAAGATCTCCTTTTGTTCAAAGCCCAGCAACTGCATTTTTTCCAGGAACTCCAAGATTTGCTTCTGAACCAATTTGGATTTTGCCAGTTCAACCACCCGCGCATCCTCCGTTATCGACCTACCGCTTGTGCGGTGCGTTATTATGAGGCCGTCTTCCTCCAACTTCGCCAGAGCCCTTTGCATGGTATTTGGATTTACCGCTGCCTCTTGTGCCATATCTCGCACCGAAGGCAGTCTGGACCCCAGGGGATATGCTCCGGAAAATACCATCAGCTCAATTTGTTCGATCAGCTGGGTGTAAATAGGTCTGTCAGATTTTAGTTCCCATGGCATGGTATCACTCCTTGTATTATTGTATTAAACAATTAATACAATAATACACAATTTTGAGATATTGTCAATAGGGGGCACATTTAAACTCGTTTAATAATTGCATACCACAAATAACAAGGCCCTGGCTCAACCGCCGGGGCCAATTCTCCATTATTAGGTTTAACATATTCTTGAGCAAAGGTCATGGAACATATGGACAGAGGGATATAAGTATCAAGAAATGCCGAAAATAATGAGGGGGAGAAGGATTGGGAATACAAATATAAATATTTCTTGACTTATACCCATCACTAATACTACTATTAATAATAGTAGTATTAGTGTATTTGTATTATTATAGAGAATAGGGTGAAGTTTATGCTATCGAATATCGAACTTATGTTAATAAAATTTGTTAAGACTAAACCGTCTTACGCTTATGAAATAGAGAAGATGATTGAGGATCGTGAAATAAGAACATGGGTAAAGATTGGGGGCACAACCGTTTATCAAGTTTTAGATAGGTTATGTAATAAAGGCCTTCTAGAGTTCAAAATTGAAAAGGAAGGCAATATGCCCCAGAGAAAGCGTTACTATGTCACAGAGAACGGAACTATAGCTTTTGATAAAGCGACTATAAAACTCCTTAGAAATAGTGAATCTTATTATTTCGATTTAACAGTTGGTTTATCTTGTCGTCATTTAATGGATGCGGAAATATTTAAACAAACCATTCAAGAACGTCTAATTCATCTAAACGATTTTGTCGACCATTTTAACGAGAAATTCGAGAAGACTAAGGAATTATATCCCACTAAAAGGCTTATGGTTAAGGAATATTTGCTAGCTCATTATCAGCTTGAACAGAGTTTCCTCAAACGAATCTTAAAGGAGATGGGTGGAAATGAGTAGTAATACAGCGATGACCATAAGATTAAAAAAAACATTTCCGGCTTTAACCTATCGTAATTTCCGATATTTTTGGTTCGGTCAATGTATTTCTTTGATCGGTACTTGGGCGCAGACTACAGCTCAACAATGGCTAGTTTATACCTTGACTAAGTCAGCATTTTTGTTAGGTTTACTAGGGGCTGCTCAGTTTGGGCCCGTCATGTTCTTATCATTATTTGCAGGGGTATTTGTTGACAGATACCCGAAAAAGAAGATGCTCCTATTCACTCAGACAGCGCTAATGATTCAAGCCTTTGTTTTGGCTCTCCTAGTTTGGTCAGGGCATATTGTTTATGGGGAAGTTTTTGTTTTAGCTGCGCTCATGGGCCTGGTAAATACGTTAGATCTCCCCGCTCGTCAATCCTTTATGCCAGATTTGGTGGATAGAAAAGACCTGAGAAGTGCTATAGGACTAAACTCGGCTATTGTCAATGTTGCCAGAATGATTGGGCCTGCTTTAGCGGCTGTGTTAATGGCTCGGTTTGGTGCAGGACTATTATTTTTAATTAACGGGATAAGTTTCCTCCCAGTCATTTATGGTTTATACCTCATTAATATTAAGGAAAAACCTCCCGTTATAAAGAAAGTAGAAAAAAATGTGTTGACCGAAATACTGGAGGGGTTAAAATATATTCGACGTTCTCCGGCCTTGTTGGGAGCCATACTAGCGATGTTAGCTGTGGGCACGTTTGTCATGAATTTTAATGTAGTTATACCTCTTTTTGCGGCAGAAGTACTTAAGCAAGGCGTTCACGGGTATGGGCTTCTATTATCTGCTTCTGGAGCAGGTTCTCTGGTAGGTGCACTTCTTGTCGCATCCCAAGCTAAGGGTAATCCCCGATTCCGAATGCTTTTTGGTAGTGCCTTTCTTGTTTCAGCGTTGCTTGTTTTACTCAACTTTATTTACACCTTGCCATTAGCGGTGGTAATGTTTGCCATTATCGGATTTACTAATATCATTTTTATCACAACTGCGAATTCGACTATTCAACTCAATTCCGGTGAAGAATATAGGGGTAGGGTAATGAGCGTTTATTCATTTGCTTTTGCCGGCACAACCCCGATAGGAAATCTTTTTGCAGGAATTATCACAGAAAAATTGGGTTCGGGTATGGGTTTTTTAATCTGTGGGGCAGTATCAGGAGTGTTAATATTTTTAATCGTTTTCAATACCGTAGTAAAGAAGCGTGCCCTTCTGCCGTCTACTTAGGTTCAGCCGTACGACAACAGCAACTATACGATAGACTAGGCAAAGTGCAATGGTTTATAAAGATTTCATAAAGTTGTTCTGAAAATTATCTAATGTAGTGTTGAAGGTGTTCTTAAAATCCGTGTTAATGTTTTCAGTCTTCAAATTTTGAATAAATGTCTTGTAGCTAGATGTTCCAAATTGTTTCACAAGTTGCTCAACGGCCATAAAATCTTCGTATTCAACGTTATATTGAGCGTTAAGAATATCCTTTTCTGAGGCGGTTAAAGGGAGTAGAGTTCCACTTTTGGCAGCATTTCGCACGTCGACTTCAAGAGTAGCCATTTCTAAGGATGTTTTTTGGGGATCTACTTTTTGCATAGCGGTAAGCCCAATTCGCCAAGCTGTTCCTTCGTTAAGCCAAGTTGGCAGTTGATCGCCAAATCCTTGACTTGATGCACAAGCATGGAAAAGTTCATGACTGAGAACATTAGAAAGATCACTATTATCTGCAAGATTATATAATGGAATCCAGATTGTTGTGTTGACAGTTAGCCCCCCGGTATCGGCAACGATTGATTGTATCGAGCTAGGATCTATATTAGCTTGAACTAAAGCATTAGCATAGGTTTTGGGTGATGAGAATAAGACTACTTGAATGTTTTTAGCTGGAGATAATCCAACAAGAGCATTTAGTGTCGGTAAAGATATGTCTTTAATAATTTGACTAGCTTTAGTGAGACGTGTGGCAGGCACTGCATTATCGCCAGCTTTAATGGAAACATTTGTTGCAACTGTTTGGCTTGTAGCGATATGTGTAGTAGGAAGACTACGCAAATTTTTGGCAATATGTTCTACCTGCCTATGTCTGACTGAGCGATGATTTGGTTTTTGAAGGTTGGAATTAGAGGCTGAACTGCTGCCTTGCTGATTAATATGAGTAGTGATCTGAGGCGGTTTGGTTCCTTGCCATAATGCTAGAAGAGCGTTGGAGGAAGGAAGATTGCCGTGAAGCAAGGAGGAAACGATTAATCCAATAGTGGTAGCCAAAATCTTAATTACTTTCAAAAGGTTATTTAATAAGTCATTCATCGGTATTACTCCCTTACAAGATAATAGTAAACATAACCCCTGAGATTAAATACATGTTACCATAACTTTAAGTAAGAAGCATATTCTACCTCTATGCCGTTTAGATCAGGGTAGCCGAGAATGTTCGTTGCGGATACTATGATGCCATGACAGTGAAAGAAGTTATCGTAGAAGAATTGAAATAGAATTGGCATAAAATGTCGGGTTGGAACACCAGGGAACTATATTGTAATTATGGGCAAAAGATGGTATACTAGTAAAGTTGATAACGAACTGAATTCATCTTTTCAATTAATTAGCAACTTGGCTGGCGGGAAGAGAAACAAATCCCAATGTCTGTTGTTTTTTTTATTGGGCCATTTTGAAAGGAGAAAATTTGAACGATAAACTTGTTACAAATAGTGAAAACGAAACAATGGATATTCCTAGGTTAATCATCGAGAGACACCTAAAAAGAAAACTAAAAGAAACTGAGATTATGCACCATCTTAATGGGGTTATTGATGACGACAGAACTGCAAATCTTGCCGTGTTTGTTGATAGTGCTAATCACACTAAATTTCTCAAAACCAAAAGGAAGTCAAAATATGTTCCAGAAGTTGGACGGACAAAAAAAATAATACAAGCAAATATGTTAGAAAAATATGGTATAGTGTTCTACGGACCATTATTTACAGACGAAAGAGATAGAATGCTAAAACTAATGGCAGAACGTACAAAAAGAGAACTGGGCTTAATTAGCTAGTGTTAGGGATACGAAGATGGGTGCTTGGCAGGTTATAGCCAAGCCTTGAGAAGGCACTCTTTAAGGAACCAAGGAGATAGATCATGAACGGAAATATACGGGATAATATTAAACAAGGCATACGGGTTTCGGTTGTTCAGAAACAAGATCAGCGTACTGGGAAAGTGACAGAAGGAGTAGTTGAAACCATTCTTACGAGTTCTGGGACTCATCCCCATGGCATAAAGGTTAGGCTCGTTGGCGGCATTGTCGGTCGAGTGAAGCAAATTCTCCTGTAATGCGACAAAGGCGAATGGGGGCATAAGGTTGAGTATTGTGTATGGCCAGTATACACGTTTAGATGTTGATAGAAGCTAGTGAAAAAGCCGCTTAGATGAGAATGCTAAGCGGCTTTTTCTAGAAAATTGGAGGGAGGATTTCAGGAATCTTAGTTTGTTGACTCATCTGAGAAAAGATGATACAAATATCATGACATAGGAACGAAAGGAATGAATGTTTTGGGTAAATTCGAAAGTGCTGAAAAGATAGGTTTAAGAGACAAAGAGACCAATAAACTTCTAGTTGTGTATCCATATAAAGTAGAGGGTACTGATACTGAAATCAATAAAATAGTTCGGGACTGGTATTATCAACAAAGTTGCGCAGCAGAAGATCAACTTTTAACTGCTTATGTCGATGTTTTAACAGATTACGAAATCAAATCGCGCAAAAAATTGAAGGATATTCACCATGATGAACAATGATAAGAAGTGTAAAATTAAAATTTTAAAAAATGGGCCTTATATAGTTATGGGGAATGTCCCTTTGTCCGAAAAAATAATAGTATCTAAGGGCAAAATGAATGTATTTAAGGATGGACGCAAATTACCGCAGGCGGAAGAATATGCACTATGCCGTTGTGGTGAATCGAAAAATGCACCCTTTTGTGATGGATCCCATGACAAGGTCGGTTTTGATGGAACTGAAAGGGCATCAAGGGAGAAGTTTGAAGACAGAGCTGAACTGTTAGAGGGACCGGATCTTGACCTTCTTGATGATAATCGATGTGCATTTGCCCGATTCTGTCACAGGGAAGACGGAAAGGTATGGGAACTTACCGAAAACTCTAATAACCCAAAATACA
>JAJYAS010000686.1 GCA_021779415.1 Bacillota bacterium | reverse complement strand
TTGGGACATCGCTAAAGAACTTTTTGAAACCAAGCCTCAAAACGTGGCACCCTATTATACCATCATGAAAATTCCAGGTGAAGCTAAACCTGAATTTGTTCTGATGCTTCCCTTTACCCCAGCTTCTAGCGCTACGAACACGCGAAATAACATGATTGCTTGGATGGCAGCTCGTATGGATCGAGAGCATTACGGTGAGTTATTACTGTATAAACTACCTAAGAATATTGAAATTGACGGTCCATTACAAATTGAATCACGAATTGACCAAGATCCTGAAATTTCTAAACAACTTTCCTTATGGGATCAAAAAGGTTCAAGTGTCATTCGAGGAAATCTCTTAGCTCTTCCGATCGGAGGTAACTTTCTCTATGTTGAACCCATCTATCTGCAATCAGATAAAGGTGGAAGTATCCCAGAAATGAAACGAGTTGTCTTAGCTTACCAAGATCGTTTAGTGATGACCGATAATATTGGTTCAGCATTAATCCAACTCTTTGGAGAAGGAGCACCACAACCGACGACACCTGGCCAAAGTATTCCTGCCCCGATCACGCCAACTCAAACTACCAGCCCCAACTTGAATGCACCAACCATGGCATCTGTCATTGAGCAAATGAATCAAATTCGCGCCTTGCTTGATAATCTGGAAACCCAACTCAAAGGATTACAAAGTGTTCCAAGTGAAACGCCATAGGTTCTTGAAAATCAGAATGGAAATTACACAACATAGTGCACAACAGAAAAAGATGGCTCCACTTATGACATAAGCGAAACCATCTTTTTCTTGTGCAAGTCAGAAAGTGTTACTTCTTTATATAATCTCAAACATCTTTGTTCGGGTCTTGGCTACAGCCATCCATGAAAGGCTTGAATTTGTTATTGTTTAATGGGCTGTAACTCAACATTAGTAGACGTTCCCGATCGAATCAACTGGATAAGCTCGGCACCATCATCTGAGATGTAATTTTCATCTCCTTGTAATTTAACTTCATTTAGTTGACCATTCGTAATAATATAAGCAGTACTTTGATCATTAATAACTACCTGGCCCTTTGAACCAATTAGCGCCATACCACTTTTATAGGGAATAGAGCCTTCCCACTCTGTTTTAAGAGCTGGATTACTTGTCACATCCGTACGATCCGCCGTTGTCTTAATCTTAACAAGCATATTATTGTTTATTTCCCCAATAAACACCTTTCCGTCTCTAACGCCTATGACTCTATCCTTACTATTTTTTGAAATTACTACACGTTTGTCCCCACTTAAAGCAACAATTTGTTGGATTCCTCCAAGTTTACTGTTAATATAGAGAGTTCCATATCGATCCGAAGCAGCCATATCATCTATGGTCTCACCTGATTTGCTTATGGTCCGCACATTTTTCATAACATCAATTTCCATAAGAAGTTCAGTCGTACCGTTCTTGATAGTCAAGTAAATTAAATTGGTCGATGTTGAGAATACCAACTCTTCAATTTTTCCTCCTGCAGGGAAAGCACTAATTGTTTGATTAAATCGATCATCAGGGGCTGTATCCTCATCGCTATTTGGAAGCTCAAGAGAATATAGTTCCGTAATCTGAGGGTTTCCATACCGTGCTTCAACCTTGGGTTTAACCGGAACCTCTTTTAGGGTTTCTTTTGGTACTTCTTTGTTAGTTTTTTGGTTAGGGTCTTCTGTTTTTGGTTGTACTGGCGACTCTTGTTGAGTCGTCGAAGTCTGGGGGGGTTGCACGGTAACATACGTTACAGGATTCGGATTTTTTTTAGCGTAAAAATAAATTAGTGTATCCCGATCCGGTAACCACTGGTACGTGAGTACACCCATTGTTAGATCCGTTGGGGAGGGAAGTTTTTTTTCAAACACAAGCTTTTCTTTGGTAAGATTAAACACTTTAAGAGTCCCATTTTCAGTATAGGCCAGATAATCCTTAGCATAGGATATTTGAATATTTTTAAGATTGGTACCGGGAATGATTGCTTTAAGTTGTTTAGTAATGGGTACATTTTCAGCTCCTGGAGGAGATAGGACATTAGCAACTTGTTGATTCAAAAAGTAATAAGCTCCAAATTGTAGGAGGAGTGATACTAGTGTCCAGACCAATATAATACGCAATTTCTTTTTCATGCGAGATTTCTCCTTTATAGTCCATTTGTAATTTTAGGGGGTCACTACAAAGGCAGTGGGGATATATCTTTCCCCGAAAATGTTCCAAAGTCGATTCATGATTTTTCCGTTATAAACAAGCTCTGAAGAAGATCCACCATCGAGGTTAATTGCATTGACTGCATGATAGTCAACAAATACATTCATAAGATCACGCAATGTTGCTCCTATACTCCAAGTAGGTTGTCGCCCATCAATAACTACAAAGATGACGGTTCCATCCGCCATTTGCCCTATTCCAGTTCGTGGAGCAATGCCCCAACCACCATCTCCGGAAATTACTGGTTTACCATCCACGATTAAATTAGGTTCAAAGGTAACTGCCTCGCGCATATTTTTCTCTACCAATTGGTTCGCTGTCATTTTACCAAGAACCAATTCTCCTTTATTATTAAATCCTACAATATTTACAGCTTTATCTCCCACGTTGTTGTGGACCAGCTTTCCGTCATGCATGGTTAATCCATCAGGAAATGAACCATTTCCTTTTCCGTCAGGATCGTAAAAACCTCCAGCATTAATCCCAGCAATAGCATTCAGATCCTTAACTAAGTCGCTAACCCGTTCTCCCGTAACTCCTATTTCTTGAGTCACAGCTAATTTGACACGCTTAGGATCTTTGATCAACATTACTTTTCCTTTGAAGCTACGACCTTGAATATCTTCAATTGTAATTCCAGAATCCTTGTCCGTTATTACTTTGGTGCGTCCTAGGGTTGCTCCTTCACTCATTCCCTGAGATGAATTTAAAGCCATAATTCGATCGATTTCAGATTGAGATAGGAACGCCTGCACAACTTGTGGGTGCCTTGACATGTACACTGCTCCTACAGCAACATTTTTAAGCGATTGGAAAGGTCCCCAAAACAACACAAAGGGGACGAGGATGGATGCAAAAATAATATTGAAACCTAAAAATAAAAAAATCTTCTTTATTCTAAT